>JAGQRJ010000165.1 GCA_020425635.1 Planctomycetota bacterium
CCGCTGCGCCCACGATCCAGATCGCCCCGGCCAAGCGCGCACCCGCCGCACCGCTCGCGTCGCCGCAGGCGGCCGAGGCGCCAGCCGCCGCCCGCGCGCAGCGCGCCAGCGCACCGGTCCTTCGCCAGGCCCCCGCCGAGGAGACTCGCGCGCTGAAGCGCGCGGTCGCCCGCATCGAGCGCCAGCGTCAGGTCGAGCGTCGGGTCACCAAGCTGCGCCGCCAGCTCGGCTTCGCCGCCGACGATCCCGCCACCGAGGACCTCGAGCTCCTCCTCTCGGCAGAGCCGAGCCCCTTCGCCGCCGAGGTCTCGGACGACCCGGAGGACCTGCTCGCGGGAGACGCCGCCGCGGGCTTCTGAGCCCGCCCGACCGCGCCCTACTCCTTGATCCGGCGAAACTTGCGGCTGTGTGCGTAGCCGCGCTCGCGGCGGCGACCGTAGCGCTCCTCGAGCCAAGCCCGATCGTCCGGGTGCGCGATCGCCTGCAGCGCGCGGAAGCGCTCGCCCAAGGTGCGCCCGTAGAGGTCGGCCACACCGTATTCCGTGACCACGTAGTGCACGTGAGCTCGCGTGGTCACCACCCCGCCGCCCTTCTTCAGCCGGGGCACGATCCGCGGCTCGCCGCGTCGGGTGCGGCTGGGGAGCGCGATGATCGGCTTGCCTCCAGGGCAGAGCGAGGCGCCGCGAATGAAGTCCATTTGCCCTCCCACTCCGCTGATCACCTGGGAGCCGATCGAGTCGGCGCACACCTGCCCGCTGACGTCGACCTCGACCGCCGAGTTGATCGCCACGACCTTGGGGTTGCGCTTGATCACCGCGGGGTCGTTGACGTAGGCGATATCGAGCTGCACCACCGAGGGGTTGTCGTCGACGAAGTCGTAGAGCCGCCGGGTGCCCATGAGGAAGCCCGAGACGGTCTTGCCCACGTGGATCGTCTTGCGCGAGTTGTCGACGGCGCCGCACTCGATCAAGTCGAGGGCCCCGTCGGACCACATCTCGGTGTGGATCCCGAGGTGCTTGTGCCCGCGCAGCGCGGCGAGCACCGCGTCGGGCACCGCGCCGATCCCCATTTGCAGCGTCGAGCCGTCCTCGATCATGCCGGCCACGTGGGCCCCGATCTGCCGCTCCACCTCGCTCAACGCCGGCCGCGGGACCTCAGGAATCGGGTCCTCGGTCTCGACGTGGTAGTCGATCTCGTCGAGGTGCACGAAGCCGTCGCCGTGAACCCGCGGCATGCAGGGGTTGATCTGGGCGATCACGAGCTTCGACGACGCGACGGCCGCCTTGACCACGTCCACGCTCACGCCGAGGGTGCAGAACCCGTGGGCGTCGGGGGGGGAGACGTGGATCAAGGACACGTCGAGCGGGCGCCGTCCCGAGCGGAACAGCTGCGGGATCTCCGAGAGGAAGCAAGGCAGATACTCCACGCCCTCGCGCAGCTTGTGGCGCATGTTCCCGCCCACGAAGAGGTTCGCCACGCGGAAGCTCTCAGCGAACTCGGGGTCTGCGTAGCGCGCGGCGCCCTCGGTGTGCAGGTGGATCAGCTCCACGTCGCGCAGCCGGTCGGCCTGGGCGACGAGCGCGTCGACCAGGGTCAGCGGAGTCGCGACTCCGCCCTGGACGAAGACGCGCTGGCCGGAGCATACGTGTGAGAGGGCGTCTGCGGCGGTGGTCAGGGTCGACATACGGCCTCCAGGGCGTTTCCCAGCAGTCTACTCCTCCTCGGCGGTCGGCAGGGCCGCGACCGAACTGCGCTGGAGCGCTCGGTCGCAGACCGCCCCGGCTCGCGCGGTCGCGTCAGGCTTCGGGCAGCGGCGGAGCCACGGCGGTGGGCTCGCGCTCGAGCTCGAGCAGGGTCTGCAGCGCCTGGTTCCAGCACGAGGCCGGTCGGGAGGTGTCCCCCGAGAGGGGCACGATCGTCAGCCGACCCCCCTCGAGCAGCACGCGCCCCACCTCGTCTTCGTCGTCGTCCTGCACCGACCAGCAGCCGTCTCCGGAGGGGACCACGAGGCCCACCAGGAGCGGGCCCAGGTAGACCTTACTTCGCTTCAGCCGCGCCCTGGGCCGCGGCGCGCGCTCCCCCACGAGCATGGTGTGCGCGCCCAAGATCGCCTCCTCGTTTGGCGGCGGGGCGGGCTCGCGAAGCACCAGGGTCTGCGCGCCCAGGATCTCCACTTCGCTGAGCGGCGCGTGCATGAGCACGATCGTCTGCGCCCCGAAGACCGCCTCCTCCTCGGAGTCGGGCGCCGCCGGAGCCGCCGGCTCCAGCTCGTCGGTGGGCTCGAGGGGCGGATCGAGCTCGGCGCGAGCCTCGAGCCCGAAGGCCCACTCCACGGCCTCGGAGGCGCTCCCGCAGGTGTGCACGCCGCTCCGCCCGCGGACCACGTAGCGGCCCTCGCTGCGGCCGAACACCGCCAGCATGCCCGTGTTGGCGTCGTAGCAGGTGCTCGACCCGGGCCCCTCGGGCACCACGTAGCCCACCACGGCGTCGCCCGCCCGCACCCGGCTCCCGAGGTAGGTGGCCACCGCGGTCCGCAGGCCGAGCAGGCTCTGCCAGGTGCCCACGAACTCGAGCCCCGCGCGGTAGGCGTCCGGCCCGTCCCCGGGCCCGAGCAAGGCCACCCGCCCGACCACGCTCAGGGGTTGCGGTGAGGCGCCCAGGTAGAGGTCCGCCAGCGCCAGCTGGCCTCGGGTCAGCGCGGGCCCCTCGAGCTCGAGCACGACCCCGCTGAGCAGCAGGCGCACGATCCGCCGCGGGCTCGGAGCGTCCTCACCGTGGAGGACGAGTTCGACGGCGTCGTCGGCCAAGGGGTCCATGGCCCCATTCTGGTCGCAGGCCGAACCCCGACGCAAGCGCCCCTTTACGCCCTGCGCAGCTGCGCCTGAGACTCGCGGTGTGACTGACCCGCTGACTCACCCCCTTCGTGGTGAGCCTTGCGCGCTAGAGCAAGCGGCAGAGCTTGCGCCCGAGCCACTCGAGGATCAGCACGACGCAGAGGATCATGAACATCCACTTGTTGTCCCAGAGCTCCTCTTCGTCGCGGTTGCGCGTGCGCTCCTCGGTCTGAGGGAGGACCTGCTCGGGGAGGTCGTAAATCTCGTGCAGGCGCACGAAGCGGCCGCCGCCCGAGGCGGCCGCGATCTTCTCCAGGCCTTCCTTGTCCATGCGCGGGTCCTGGAGTTCGAGCCGCGGGAGCTTGACCTCGAACACACGACTCGCGACCTCGTGCTCGCCACCGAACTCGCCCGGGTTGATCGAGAGCCGGTAGGGCCCGATCTTGACCGGGGTGTAGACCCCGGTGAACTTGCCCGGCTCGGTGTCGTCCTTCTGCAGGGTCACGATCTGGGTCTCGCCGTCGGGGTGCTCGAGCTCGACCTCTTGCTTGGTCCGCCCGCGCAGCGCGTCTTCGTCGCGGATCTCCGCGCGGATCCGCACCTCTTCGCCGACGTCGTACTTCGTCTTGTCGGTGGTCACGAAGAAGCGCTTGGCGCGGGTGAAGCTCTGCAACGAGAGGAAGCGGATCGCCTGGCTGTAGAGCTTGTAGTGGTATTTGTCGCCGACCTCGGCGCGGAAGCGCCAGCCCTCGTCGAACCCGTACCACAGCGCCGTGCCCGCGCCGTAGCGCTGCCAGGCCATGAGCGGAAACAAGCCCTCGCCGTTGCGCGCGGTGGGGTGCACGGCGAGCACGTGGGCCTGGGGCTTCACGCGCTCACTGCGTGTGAACATGAAGAACGAGGGGGCCCGGGAGTCCCAGAACTCGCGGTTGCGGGCCTCCGCCTCCTCGAGGCGCAGGAGCGGAGAGTCGCGCCCCTCGCGGGTCAGGCGCAGCACGTAGGGCCGGCTGAAGTCGTCGCGCGCGTTGCTCTCGTCGATCACGATCGGGAGCACGTCGGCCAGGGGGGTGTTCGCGAAGGCCCGGGGGTTCGACTGGGTCCCCGAGATCATGAACAGCCCGGCGCCGTCTTCCTTGACCGCGGTCTTGATCGCCTCGAGCGCGCCGTTGTAGAAGACCGGCTCACCGTTGGCGGCGAAGCGCGACTCGGGGCCGACGTCGCCCAGAATGATCACGTGGAACTCGCGCAGCTCCTCGGCCGAGGGCAGCCTGCGAATCTCCTCAACGCCCTCGGTCACCGGCTGCGCCCAGTTGGGGTCCGCGGAGACCAGCAGCCCCTGCACCTCCATGTGCTTGTCGCGCACGAGCCCGTTCTTGAGGAAGCGGTACTCCCAGCGCGGGTAGCCCTCGACGTAGAGCACCTTGATCCGCTCGTCGATCACCCGCACCCGGCGCAGGGCCCGGTTGTTGTCGTGGGTCAGCTCGGTGGGGTCCGGGGCGATCTTGGCCTCGAGGGTGTATTCGCCCGGCCGCGCGATCCGGGTGGAGAAGTCGACCTCCCACTCCAGGCGATCGCCGCCGACGAGGCCGGTCTTCTCCTCGATCACGAGGTCGTCGAGCTTGAGCGTGACCTTCGCCTCGCGCTGCTCCTTGTAGCCCTGGGCGCGGACCACGAGCGAGACGCGGAGCACGTCTTCCGCCAGGGCCACGTCGGGAGCGCGGAAGTCGTCGATCGAGAGGTCGCGCGGGGGCTCGGGGTCGCCGACGCCGACGGCATAGATCGGCACGCCCTTGCGCCCGAAGCGCCCGGCCACGGCCGCGGACGAGAGCCGGCCGGCGGTGTTGCGCCCGTCGGTGAACAACACGACACCGGCCACGCGCTCGCTGCGCACGTCGGTCAAGATCCGCTGCAGCGAGTCGCCGACGGCGGTCGCCTGCCCGTCGGCCTCGACGTCCTCGAGGCCGGCGAGGACCTCCGTGACCCGCGCCTGGAGCTCCTCGGGAGACTCGTCGTCCCGGGCCTTGGCCAGGACCCCTTGTGCCTTGCGCCCCGCGGAGAAGGTGTAGAGCTTGACCTGGTTGTTCGCCGCGAGGTCCTTGAGGAACTGCCCCGAGTCGCGGCGCAGGGCCTTGCGCACCCGGTCCAGGCGGTCGGTGTCGCGCAGCTGTTCGCGGGTCAGCGAGAGCGCGTTCGCGATCTTTTGATTGAGCTCGTCGTCCTTCTCGCGGTCTTCGAAGCTCATGGAGCGGGAGGTGTCGACCGCGACGACGACCAGGCCCTCGCGGACCTCGCGCTCGATCGACTGGCTCACCGGACGGAACAGGATCGCCACCACGAGCCCGATCGCCAGCGCGCGCAGCAGGGCGAGCGCGAACTTCAGGCCCCCGCGTCGCCCCTTGGGCTCGAGCAGGTAGACCATGGCGGCGAAGGCGAGGATCAGCGCCCCGATCAGGAAGATGATCCAGGGCGCGGGCAAGTTGACGAACTTGCTCTCGATGATCCGCTCTGGCGTGTCGGCGAGGTGATAGACCCAGTTCATGTCGGCCTTCCTCTACCGGCGCCGGCGGCCAAAGACGGCGGCGAGAATGGACTCGGTGACCAGGAGCGCGAGCACGAGGGCCAGGATCTCCGGCCAGTATTCGCGCTGGCCCCCGACCCCGCCGTCGGCGGTGAGTGAGTTCACGACGTCCGCGGTCTGGATCTCGCGGACCTTGATCCCGAGGGCTTCGCTCAGCTCCTGCCCAGAGAACTTGGCCAGGTTGCCCTCGGTCGGGTCGAGGGTCACGGCGAAGTAGTCGGTCTGGAATTTCTCGTTGGTGCTGCTCACGCTGTAGAAGCCCGGGTCGGGCAGCCCGTCACGGTTGAGCGCCTCCGCGTCGTCGCCGCCCTCGACGTCGAGGTGCTCCCGCGGGTAGGTCAACCGGTAGAACTCCTCGCCCTCCACCTTCTCGGGGACCAGCGCGACCTCCTCGTCGAGCGGGGTCTTGACCTTGAGCTTGCTCGCGAACTCCTCGAGGCGGAGGAAGCTCACGTATTGCCCGCCGACCCGCAGGTTGTGCTCGGGTCGCGCCTCCTGGGCGAGGTGCAGCACGTACTCGCGCCAAAAGATGAAGTTGAAGACGTAAGGGACGATCCGGTTCCAGTCGGCGTCGACGGTGGTCAGCCACAAGGCCACCCGACCGCGGCGACCGAAGCGGCGCTCGACCAAGAGCGGCAGCCCTTGCTCCTCGGGAGGCGCGGCGCCGACGTTGTCGTCGACGGTCTGATTGACCCGCAGTGGGACGCTGCTCGCGCCGCCCTCTGGGAGCTTCACCTCGTAGAAGCCGAAGATCGAGGGGTCGCGGAGGTGCGTCACCATGTCGTCGGTGGTGAACAGTCCGGCCACCGGGTGCTCCCGGTCGCCGACGTTCATGACCCAGGCGGGCGCGTCTTCGTCGAGGGAGGCCGCGGCGCTCGTCCCGCCGACCACCCGCATGAGCTCGGCGGGCAGGAGCCCCCGCCCGTCGCGGAACATGAACTCGTTGTAGGCCTTGGCGTCGACGCGCGCCCCCATGGTGAAGATCACCGTCCGGCCCAGGCGCACGAAGTCCTCGAGCTGGGAGACGTCTTCGGGGGTCAACGAAGGCACGTTGGCCAGGATCACGATGTCCAGGTCGTTTTGATCGTCCCCCGCGGCCTCTCCTGCCTGGCCCTCGGCGAGCTTCTGCGGGAGCTCGCTCTCGGAGCACACCTCGGTGTGGATCAGGCTCGGCACGTCGTCGGCCACGCTGAGGTTGAGGATCTCGTAGAGGAAGTCGGTCTCCCCCTCCCAGTCCTGCGACGAGGGCTCGCCGTCGACGAGCAGCACGCGCACGCTCTTGCGCACGTCGACCACGTAGTGCCGCCAGTTGTCGAGGGTCAGCGCGTCGGAGCTGAGGTGCACCGCCACCCGGTGCAGGCCGGGGGTCGAGAACTGATAGGTCAAGGGCTCGGCGAGGACCTCTTCTCCCGCCGCGACCGTGAGCGAGACGATCTTTTGCGGCTCCGCGTCGCCGCCCTCGAGGTCCACCGCCTCGTCGACGTCGACGTAGTACTTGAGCGTCAGGTCGCCTATGTCCTCGTTGGCGTAGTTCTTGACGCGGGCTTCGATATGGCAGGGCAGGTTCTCACCCACCACGGCCTCGCGGGTCCCGAGGCGGGTCACGCTCAGGTTCCGCGGCTGCTCGGCGCCGCAGTCGATCAGCACCAGGGTCGCGCCGAGCTCGGCCTCGAGCTCGCGCTTGGCGAGGTCGCTGAGCTTCGGCTCGAGCAGCTTGCCCTCCTCGTCGAGCAGGCCCTGGCGCTGCGCGTCGGTGAGCACGAACACGGTCTTCGCCAGCGGCTTGCGGCCCGAAGGAGGCTTGATTCCGTTGGGCTCGAAGCGCACGAGCATGCCCGGGAGCTGCTGCAGCGCGAGGCTCAAGCTCGTGCCGCGGGCGCGCGCGCCGTAGAACAAGTCGTCGTCGAGCTCCTGGAGCAGCTCGGTGCGCCCCGCGGCGTTGGCGTTGCGCGGGATCGTGCTCGCCTCGATCCGCGCCACCTCGTCGAAGGAGCGGATCAAGACGCGGTCACCGTCCTTGAGCGCGCTCACGATCTCCTTGGCGGTGTTGCGCGCGCGCTCGTGCGCCGTCTCCTCGACGTCGGAGCCGACCTGGTAGCCCATGGAGTACGAGGTGTCGAGCAGGATCACGACGTTTTGGGTCTTCTTGTCGGGAGAGACCTCGATCGGCGAGACGGCCCGCGGGCGGGCGAGGGCGACCGCGAAGGCGATCAGGATCAGGCAGCGAATGATCAGCAGGATCAAGTTCTCGAGGCGCAGCCGGCGCTGCTGGCGCTTGATCGCGCGCAGCAAGAACTCGAGCGCGGCCCACTCCACGGTCCGGTAGCGAAAGCGCGAGAGCAGGAAGATCGCGATCGGAGCCGCGATCGCGAGCCCCCCGAGCATCAGGAATGGGTTTACGAACTCCACGGCTCAGCTCAGCTTCATGCCGGACCGCGTGGCGAGGTAACTCGTCAGCGCGACGTCGAGGGGTTGCGAGGTGTCGAGGGGGACGTAGTCGATCCGGTCGGTGCGGCAGCCGTGCTGGATCTCGCCCATGAACTGCTCGAGCTCTTCGAGGTAGGCCGAGCGCAGGGCGCCCGGGTCACAGATCACGTGGCCCAGCTCCTCGAGGCCCTCGAAGCGGGTCATGGCGTTGAAGGGGAAGGTGCGCTCGGCCACGTCCATGACGTGGAACACGATCACCTCGTGGCGCCGGTGGCGGAAGTGACGCAGCCCCGAGATCACCTTCTCCGGGTCGTCGAGGAGGTCGCTGATCAGGATCACCAGGCCCTTGCGCTTGACCCGATCGGCCATGGTGTGCAGCACCGGGCCGAGGGAGGTGCGCTTGGTCGGGGTGACGTTCTCCAGCGCGTTGAGCATGAGGTTGCGGTGCGAGGGGCTCGACGCGGGCGGAATGAACTTGCGGATCTCCTCGTCGAAGGTCACCAGGCCCACCGCGTCGCGCTGCCGCAGGATCAGGTAGAGCAACGAGGCGGCCACGGTGCAGCCGTACTCGAGCTTGCTCGGCAGCTCGGGGTCCGACTGGTATTTCATCGACTCGGAGCCGTCGAGCAGGATCGTGGCGGTGAGGTTGGTCTCCTCCTCGTACTGCTTGATGTAGTAGCGGTCCGAGCGGGCGTAGACCTTCCAGTCGATGTGCTTGATGTCGTCGCCGGGCACGTATTCCCGGTGCTCGGCGAACTCGACCGAGAACCCGTGGTAGGGGCTGCGGTGCAAGCCCGTGACGAACCCCTCCACCACCAGCCGCGCGCGAATGTCCAGGCGCGAGATCTTGGTGAGGGTCTTGGGGTCGAGGAAGCGTCTTCCGCCCTCGCCGGCCATCAGGCCTTGACCGTCGCCTCAGTGCCGGACCACTCGAGCAGACGCTCGACGATCTTGTCGGCGGTGACCCCTTCGGCCTCGGCGTTGAAGTTCGTGATGATCCGGTGGCGCAGCACCGGCTTGGCCACGGCGTCGATGTCCTCGGTCGAGACGTGGTGGCGCCCGTGCAGCAGCGCGCGGGCCTTGCCGCCGAGGATCAGGTACTGGCAGGCGCGCGGGCCGGCGCCCCAGCTCAGCCACTCCTTGATGAAGTCGGGCGCCTCGGAGGTCCGGTGCCGGGTGGCGCGGGTGAGCTTCATGGCGTGGCGGGTCACGTGGTCGGCGATCGGAACGCGGCGGACGATGTCCTGCAGGCGCATGATCTCCTCGCCGGTGAGCACGGCTTGGGGCGGGTCTTCACCGCCGCCCGTCGTGCGCTTCATGATCTCGAACTCTTCGTCGGCGCTCGGGTAGTCGACGAGCACGTTGAACATGAAGCGGTCGAGCTGGGCCTCAGGGAGCGGGTAGGTCCCCTCCTGCTCGATCGGGTTCTGGGTCGCGAGCACGAAGAACGGCTCCTCCAGCGGGTGCCGCGTCCCGCCGGCGGTGACCTGGTGCTCCTGCATGGCCTCGAGCAGGGCGGCCTGGGTCTTGGGCGGGGTGCGGTTGATCTCGTCCGCGAGAATGATGCTCGCGAAGATCGGCCCGCGCAGGAACTGGAACTTGCGCTCGCCAGTCGACTTGTCTTCCTGGATCACCTCGGTGCCCGTGATGTCCGACGGCATGAGGTCGGGCGTGAACTGGATCCGGCTGAAGCTCAAGCTGAGGGTCTTGGCGAGGGTGCTGATCATGAGGGTCTTGGCGAGCCCGGGCACGCCGATCAGCAGGCAGTGGCCCTTCGCGAAGATGCAGATCAGGAGCTGCTCGAGGACCTCTTCCTGGCCCACGATCACCTTGGACATCTCCTTGCGGATGGTCTCGTTGGCGGCCTGCAGCTTCTTGACGGCCTCCAGGTCGTCGCTCCCCAGCGCCCCCTCGGGCTCGTTCCCTTCCGGCTCGCTGGGGGTGGTGTCGTCGGCCATGCGTCCTCACAAAGGGCCCGCCCGGGGGCCCGCGATTTGGGTGAGGGGCGAGTGTACCCGGGTCGTGGACAGCCGTAAAGCCAGGGGGCGTTCACCCTTCCTCCTTCCAGGGCCTCCTCCGAGCGCGCGCCGCCGGAGCTCCGCCGCTCGCCGCCCGCCTGCGACGCGGGGCACACGCGGTCGTGGGTTCCGGGTAGGCTTGGCACCTGCTCGCGGGCGCGCGGGCTGGCGCGAAGGAGCCGAGCAGCATGGCAGCCAAGGACTTGAGCGAGCTCGATGGACTCAGCGCGGCGGAGCTGTTCGCCGGGGCGGATGGACTCGCCTACGACGACTTCCTGATCCTGCCGGGGCACATAGACTTCCACCACCAGGAGGTCGACCTCTCGACCCGGGTCAGCCGCAACATCGCGCTCAAGCTGCCCTTCGTCTCCTCGCCCATGGACACGGTCACCGAGCACAAGATGGCGATCCGCCTCGCGTGCCTCGGCGGGCTGGGGGTGATCCACTACAACAACTCGATCGAGGAGCAGGCGGAGGAGGTCCGCAAGGTCAAGCGCTTCGAGAACGGCTTCATCACCGACCCCGTCGTGCTCGGGCCCCAGGCCACCGTCGCCGACGTCGATCGAATCAAGGCCCGCTACGGGTTCAGCGGCATCCCGGTCACCGAAGACGGCAAGCCGCGCGGGAAGGTGATCGGGATCCTCACCAACCGCGACATCGAGTTCGAGCCCGACCGCCACCGCCCGGTGCACGAGGTCATGACGCGCGAGCTCGTCACCGGACCCGCTGGGCTCTCGCTCTCCGACGCCAACGACCTCTTGCGGCGCTCCAAGAAGGGCAAGCTGCCCCTCGTCGACGACGCGGGGCGCCTGGTCTCCCTGGTCAGCCGGCGAGATCTGCTCAAGAACCGGGACTACCCCGACGCGGTCAAGGACGAGCGCAAGCAGCTGCGCGTCGGCGCCGCGGTCAGCACCCGCGACGAAGACCGCGAGCGGGTCACGGCGCTGGTCGAGGGCGGGGTCGACCTGATCGTGGTCGACGCCGCGCAGGGCGACTCGATCTACGAGCTCCGCGTGCTGGAGTGGATCAAGGCCACGCACCCCCAGGTCGACGTCATGGCCGGCAACGTGGTGACCCGCGCCCAGTGCCGGCGCCTGATCGACGCCGGCGCCGACGGCCTGCGGATCGGCATGGGCCCGGGCTCGATCTGCACCACGCAGGGGACCATGGCCGTGGGCCGCGCCCAGGCGACGGCGGTGTGGAGCTGCTCGCGGGTCGCGGCCGAGCGTGGGATCCCGCTGCTCGCCGACGGCGGGATCAGCCAGATCGGACACATCGGCAAGGCGCTGGCCCTCGGCGGCTCGGCGGTCATGATGGGCTACATGTTCGCGGGCACGGAAGAGGCCCCGGGCGAGTACTTCTACGACAACGGCGTGCGGGTCAAGCGCTACCGCGGCATGGCGTCCCTCGAGGCCATGGAGGCCGGCGGGGACAAGCGCTACGAGACCCGCGCCGACGACCGCAAGGTCAAGGTCGCCCAGGGGGTCTCGGGCAGCGTGCTCGACAAGGGCCCGCTCGACGACTACGTGCCCTACCTGATCCAGGGCCTGCGCCAGAGCCTGCAGGACATGGGCGTGCGCAGCTTGGCCGCGCTGCACGAAGCCCGGATCGACGGCCAGCTGCGCTTCGAGCGCAGGAGCCTGGCCGCCCAGGTCGAAGGGGGCGTGCACGGGCTGCACTCCTACCAAGAGTCGGCCCTCGGCATGCGTCGCAAGGGCCACCGCTAGATGCCAAAGCTGGCGAGGGTGGGCCCCGGCCTGCTCCTCGCGCTGGCTGCGCTCGTCCCCTTCCTCCAGCTCCTCTCCGCGGGCTTCCTCAACTACGACGATCCGCTGTTCTTGACCCAGCAGCCGTTTTGGTCGCGCCCGAGCTTCGAGACCCTGCTCGACGTGTGGAGCCGCCCGATCTACGGGTCCTACCACCCGCTGCACCAGACGAGCTACTTCGTCGACCGCGTGGTGTGGGGGCAGGTCGCCTGGGGGGTGCGCCTGACCAACCTCGCGCTCTACGGCGCGATCCTCGCCGGGTTCTGCGTGGTGGGTCGCCGGCTGAGCCTCCCCCGGGCAGGGGTGCTCTGCGGCGGCCTGCTCTACGCCTGGCACCCTAGCCACGTCGAGAACGTGGCCTGGCTCTCGCAGCGCAAGGACCTGCTCAGCGCCGCGCTCCTGCTCGCGGCGTTCGCGGTTTACCTCGGCCCGCGCCCCCACCCCCTGCGCGCCCCCGAGCCGCCGCTCCCGAGCTGGCCTCGAGTTGGCGCCGCCGCCGGACTGCTCGTCCTGGGGCTGCTCAGCAAGTCGGTCACCGTGGTCTTGATCCCCTGGCTCGTGCTGCTGGCGCTGGGCCGTGGGAGCCTGCGGCGCGAGGCGAGCCGCCTCGCCCTGCTCACGGCCCTCGGCGTCGCCGCGACCCTCGGGCACTACCTGGCGCAAGACGCGCTCGGCGCCGCGGTTGGGCGCCCCCCCCCCGCACAGCACCTGGGACAGCTCATGCGAGCCCTCGGCCACTATGGGTACAGCGCGGTGGCTCCCCTGAACCCCGCCCCGCGACTGCCCCTGGACACGGGTTGGACCGCGCCGCAAGCGCTGGGGCTCGCGCTCTGCGCGGTGTGGTTCGCGTGCAGCTGGCGCTGGGCGAGCCTCCGCACCTGGGGCCTGATGGCGGTCGCCGGGATCGGCCCCATGTGGGGGATCGTGCCCTTGCCCACCTTCGTGCACGATCGCTACCTGCTCTGGGCGAGCTTGCCCCTGGGCTGGGCCGTCGGCGCAGGGGTCGCGCGCCTGGGGCGCAACCGCCGCTTTCGCGCCTTGCTGGTCACGCTCGTCCTGGCCCTGGCCCTCGGCGAGCTGGCCGTGAGCTACCCCTACGCCGCGACCTGGAGCAGCGGCCGCGCGCTGTGGACCGCGAACCAACGCGCCTACCCCCAGCTCGCGGAGCCGCGCGAGGCCCTGGTCCAGCTCTACAGCGCGAGCCCAGACCCCGCCGAGCGCGAACTCGCGGCGCGCATGGCGCGCGAGATCCTCGCCGTCGACCCCACGCGCCTGGTGCCGAACCTGGTCCTCGCGCAGCGCGCGCTCGACGCCCGCGACTACGCGGGCGCCCGCGCCCACTACACGGCCGCGACCGACGCCCAGGACAACACCGCCTACCGAGCCCCGCTGCTCCTCGCTGCCCTCGAGCTCGAGCTCGGCGATCTGCCCGCCGCGCGCGCCGCGCTCGAGCGCGCCGGGCCCCCGCGCTCTCCACCCGACGCTCCCGAGGTCCTCGCGGGCTGGGCCAGCTACTGCCTGGCCAACGGTGACCTGGAGCGCGCGCGCTCCCTCGCGGCCGACGCTGCCGCCAAGCTCCCCGAGTGGGATCACCCCTGGGAGCTCCTCGTCCGCACGAGCCGCCGCCTCGGCGACGCTCAGGCCGCGCGCCAGGCCCTCGCGCGCGTCAGCGCGCCCGACACGCGCCGCAGCCTGCAGGCCTTCCTCGCCCTCGACGCCGGCGACCTCGACGCCGCCGCCCGGCTCCTCCGCCGCGATCCAGCCGAGGCCCCCGACCTCGAGCTCGAGCTCGCGCGCGCGTGCCTCGACGCAAAGCGCGGCGAGCTCGAGTCCGCCCGCGCGCGCCGCCAGGCGCTCCTCGCTCGGGCGAGCCCTGGCGCGCGGCGCCGAATCGAGTCCGAACCCAGCTGGCCAGAGTAATCGCAGACGGCCCTCGACGTGAGCGCCCGCGCGGTGCAGCGCGTCATGCTGCCGACCCTCGCGCGGGCGTGTGCGCGGGAGGGTGGTTAGGCTAGCGGTGGGAGCTGGTCACATGGACCTTCATGAACCCTGGCTCGTCGCGGTGTGGCCCGGCATGGGCCGCGTGGCCTTGGGCGCCGGGGGATATCTGATCGAGAAGCTCGACGTGGAGTTCCTCGCCGAGTTGCCCGCGGGGAACCACTTCGACCTGGAGCGAGTGGAGATCAAGCGCGGGATCGTCGTCCCCGGTCGACTGCCGCGCAGCCGTTTCTACGGCTGGAAGAACCCGAACGGCGGGCGCGACCTGGTGATCTTCGTGGGCGAGGCCCAGCCCAACTCGCGCAGCTACGAGTTTTGCGGGAGCCTCTTGCGGGTCGCGCGGACCTTCGGGATCACGCGCGTCCTGACCTTCGCCGCCATGGTCACGGCGGCGCACCCCAGCACCGACTCGCGCGTGTTCGCGATCGCGACCTCCCGCCCGCTCCTGGCCGAGGTCGGCCGACTGCGTCAGGGACTCCCGACCCTCGAGCGCGGCGAGATCACCGGCCTCAACGGGACCCTGCTCGCCGCCGCCGCGGAGCAAGGCCTGAGCGGTGTGGGCCTGCTCGGCGAGCTGCCCCAGATCGCGACCAACGTGCCCTACCTCAAGGCCTCGGGCGCCGTGCTCGAGCTGTTTTGCCAAATGGGCGGGATCGAGCTCGACCTCAGCGACCTGCGCAAGCGCGCGGCCTCGATCGAGAAGGGCCTGATCGACATCGTCGACCGCCTGCAAAACCTGGTGCGCACCAAAGGCGAGGCGGAGGCCCCCCCGAGCTGGCTCCCGCAGGAGATCGACACCTCCGACACCGGCGAGGTCGAGGACGACGACCGCGACGAAGAAGACGGGCAGGGGCTGGAGGAGCGGAGCAAGCTCGCCGACCTCTCCCCCGAAGAGCTCGCCCACATCGAGACGCTGTTCGAGGACGCGAGCGCCGACCGCGACAAGGCGCTCGAGCTCAAGGCCGAGCTCGACCGCTGCGGGGTCTTCAAGGACTACGAAGACCGCTTCCTCGACCTGTTCGCGGGCTGACCCCCGCGGCGACTGCCTACTGTTGCCGCGGGACGAGCCCCAGCGCGGGGGCGCGGTCGGCGTCGTCGAGCAGCGCGTCGAAGGCGTTGGGGTCGGCTGTCGTGCTGATCCACTGCGTCGAGGCGTCGGCGTGGACCACGTTGAGCCCCTCCTCGTGGTTACCGAACTCGCCCGGCTCACCCACAGCAAGGTCGTCGCCGGTCCTCAGCCCTCGGTCGGCGGCGAGGGGCTGCGTGGAACGCACGTTGTTGTTCAGGCCGCGGCGGGTCCAGCCGTAGGAGAGCTCGTCGCACTCCATGAGCGTCGGATCCTGCATGCCGTCGGTGATCGAGCTCGTGCTGATCCTCCCGTTGGGTCGGGTGTCGCCGCCCCAGAACCACTCGCCGGGGTTCGGCTGGGCGCCCGGGGGGGGCGGGACGAAGACGTCGAAGGACTCGGGGCAAACGAGGACCTCGGCGGAGTCGAAGTAGCCCCCGTTGATCAAGGCCCGGATCGCGTGCGGCCCGTCGGAGGTCTCTGCGCCGCCGTCGAGCTCCTGGATCGACCCAACGTGGGGCAGGAAGCGCTTGTCGTCGCCGTACTGCAGCGCGCCGAGGCCGAGCTGGCGCAGGTTGCTGGCGCACTTCGTCTGATTGGCCTTCTGCTTGGCCTTCATGAGCGCGGGCATGGTCAGGGTGGCCATGATCCCGACCACCGCGATCCCCACCAGGCAGAAGCCCACCAGCACCGCCACCAGGATCCAGATCCACATCTTGGACCCGCCCTGCTCCTCGCCCTCGTACGCCTCTGGATTCCCCACGCGACCCTCCTCGCTCAGCGCCAGTGTAGACCAGCGCCCGCGCGGGCGGGGCGCGCTCAGCCCGCGGGCTGCGGATCGTAGGGCCGCCACACCCCGTCGGCGCCGAGCAGCTCGCACGGGCGGAAGCGCGCCTTGTAGATCATCTCGCGACAGCCGTGCACGTAGTAGCCGAGGTAGAGCCAGCGGCGGCCCGTCTCGCGCGCGAGCTCGATCTCCATCAGCGCCGAGTAGGTGCCCAGGCTGCGCCGTGAGTGCTCGGGGTCGAAGAAGAAGTAGACCGAGCTCAACACCTCGGGCAGCGCGTCGACGATCCCCAGCCCCACGAGCTTGCCCTCGACGGTGAAGCGCATTTCCCAGGTGGTCACCGGCGACCCCCCGAAGACCTCGGCGTAGCTCTCGAGGGAGTCGAAGCCCTTGTCGGCGGCGTCGGCGAAGCGCGCGCGCACGAAGCGGTTGTGCAGCTCGAGCTTCTCCTGGGTCGGGGTGGTCGGCCCGGTGGTCAGGAGGACGTCGGCGTTGCGGCGCAGGCAGCGCCGCTGGCTCTTGCTCGGCTGGAAGCGATCGACCGGCACGCGGATCGGCTGACAGGCGGTGCACCCCTTGCACACCGGTTGGTAGACCACGTTGCCCGAGCGCCGGTGCCGGCTCTCGAGCAGGCGCCGGTAGACCGCGTCGTCGCGCGGAGCGAGGCGCATGCGCAGCGCCCACTCGCGATCCTTGAGGTAGGCGCAGGTCCCGGTGTGAACGTAGCCCGTCGCCAACGCGCCCTCCCTGGGCTCCCCCAACCGCTTGCTAGGATCGATCACCGGTGCAGGTTTGCCAAGCCGCCGCGCACGAGGATCGCCGAGGACCCTTGGACCCAGCCGTCAATTCCCTCCACCAGGACGCAGACCTGTGGGTCGTCGACAAGCCCAGCGGGGTCAGCACCCACCGCGCCAGCGCGACCGCCCAGGAGGGCGTCTACGAGTACCTCCTCCGTCGCCACGAGGGCCCCCTGGCGCTGCTGCACCGGCTCGACAAGGGGACCTCGGGGGTGCTGGTGTTCGGCCGCACCCCCGCCGCCAACCGCGCGCTGACCGAGCAGCTCACGGCCCGCGCGGTGCGCAAGCGCTACCTGCTCGTGTGCCGCGACGACCCGCGGCGCCCGGCGCAGCTCGTGTGCGACAAGCGCCTGCGCCGCAAGCCCGGGCGCGGCAAGGCCGAGCTCGACGCGGAGACGCGCTTCACCCGCCTCGAGCAGGGCAGCGGGCTCGCGCTCTACGAGGCGCGCCCCCAGGGCGGGCGGCCGCACCAGGTGCGCGTCCACGCCGCCCAGCTCGGCATGCCGATCCTCGGCGACGGGGACTACGGCGGCCTCGACGCGCCGAGGCTCTGCCTGCACGCGGCGGAGGTCGCGTTCGAGCACCCGCGGGGCGGCCCCTGCGAGGCCACGGCGCCGCTCCCGGAGAGCTTCCGGGCCTTGCTGGCCGGAGCGTCGCGCCCCTACGTGGCCGCCCTCGCCGCCGGCGAGGCCCGCCGGGGGTGGGTGGCGACCCCAGACACCGACGCCTTCCTGTGGCTCGACCGGCACTACGACGGCTTTCCCCGCGCGCGGGTGGAGCGCCTGGGGGAGGTCGCCCACGTGCTGCACTACGACGAAGACGCGCAGCTCCGCCGCGACCAGGTAGACGCGCTGCTCCGCGCCGGCTGCGGAGCCGTCGTCGAGCGCTTGCGCCCGCGCAGCGGCGAGCAGCCGCCCCCGCAGGTCACCGGGGGCAGCCTCGCAGACCTGCGCTTCGAGGTTCGGGAGCTCGGCCTGCGCTACTGGGTCGACCTCGCCGCGAGCGGGACCTCGAGCGGGCTGTTCCTCGACCAGCGCGAGACGCGCCGGGCGCTGCTCGGCGCCGACCGCGCGGGCCAGCGGGTGCTGAACACCTTCGCCCACACCGGCGCGCTCTCGGTCGCCGCGGCGAGCGCAGGCGCGGAGACCCTGAGCCTCGACCTCTCCAAGCGCTACCTGGCTTGGGCCAGAGAGAACCTCGAGCTCAACGGCCTCGACCCGGCGGCCCACGACTTCATGTATGGCGACACCCGCGACTGGCTGCGCCGCTTCGCGAAGAAGGGCCGACAGTTCGACCTCGTGCTCCTCGACCCCCCGAGCTACAGCACCCACAAGGGGAAGTCCTGGTCGGTAGAGCGCGACCTGGCTGCGTTGATCGGCGAGGGGCTGCGGGTGCTCGCCCCGGGCGGCGAGCTCTACGTGTCGACGAACCTCCGGCGCATGACCGCGGCCGCGTTCCTGGGCCACGTCGAGAACGCTGCGCGCGGGCGCGCCCTCGCCTGTGAGTTCGTGACGCTGCCCCTCGACCACCGCTCCGGCGCGCAAGACCCGCCCTACCTGAAGGGCGCCTGGTTGCGCCCGCGCTGAGCCGCGGGCGCCCGCCTACCCGGGGGTGCCCATGCGGAAGCGCAGCAGGACTCCGCCGACCTCGAGCTCGTCGAGGTCGTCGAGGAGCTGGGGCTGATGGACCCGGTGCCCGTTGAGCTTGGGCCCGAAGGGCCACGAGGCGACCGGGTGCAGCGAGAAGCGGCCTTCGCTGCGCACGACCACCGCGCAGATCCGCGGCGCGAGGCGGGCCGTCAAGCGCAGGTCGGCCTCCTCGTCGGCCCCGATCACCACCGCGTCGCACTCGATCACGTACTGACACACCCGCAGCCCAGCCAGGCGGTGGCGGTCGCCGATCACCTGCAAGAAGGCGCGGTGGTTCACGCTGCGCTCGCTCAGCTGGCGCTCGGCGTCGACCCCCATGGTGAAGGTCCGTCCGAAGACCCCGTCGGGGGGCTCGGCCTCGAGGGCGGAGGATCCTGCGGGGAGCTGCGGCAGCACACCGCCCCCGAAGGTCAGCCGGTAGGCTCCGATCTGCACGACGTCGCCGTCGTTGAGCGTCCACTGCCGGGTCACCTGCCCGTTGACGCGCATGCCGTTGGCGCTCATGAGGTCGCGGATCGCGTAGCGCCCGCTGCGCAAGCGCTCGATCTCGGCGTGGTAGCGCGAGACCCCCGTGTCTGGGAGCACGACCCCGCAGCCCTTGCTGCGCCCGATCCGCACCCCGCTCGCGGGGAACACCTCCCAGCTCGGCTCCGACTCGCCCGGTCCCTGCACCCCGAGGTGAAAGCCGTCGAGGGCGGACACCCCGAGGCCGGCGTCGCTCTCGGAGCCCAGCCAGCTCGGGAAGCGCTCGGCCGCGGGCTCCGCCGGCGGAGCCTCGACCTTCGGCAGCCGCGGCCGATCGGGGAGCGCCTGGCGCGGGGGCCGCGGAGGGCGCGGGATCGTGGTCGAGGAGTGGGCTCGCATGGCTCGGTCTTTCATGGGCGCGCGCTGCGCGGCCGGGGGTGCGGGGGAGGACCTCAGCAGGGGGGCGGACCGTCATGGAAGCGGGCGTTGACCGTGGTCAGCTCGAGGCGATCACCGTCTTCGAGGCGCCGTCGCAGCCCCGCCGGCTGCCCGTTGCAGACGACGTCGCGCTCGCGCGGCGAGAGGTTGAGCAGGGTGAAGCCGGCGCGTCCGCGCACGATCATGGCCAGGCGCTTCGGCACCCGCAGCCCGTAGATCCGCACCTCACACCCCGCCGCGCTGCCCACGTAGACCACGTCGCGCTGCAGGCTGATCCTCCCCACCCGGGTCCCCGAGCGAACCCGGAGGTGGGCGACGGGGAGTTCGAGCTCGGGCTCCAGCGCCTGGACCGCGTAGGGCAGGCTCAAGGTCTTGCCCTGGCGCACGAAGCCCTCCAGGTCGTCGACCCCAGGCCGAGCCGACGGCGCGGCCTGCTTGAGGATCACGTCCAGGCGAAACTTTCCGATCACGATCACGTCGCCGTCGTTGACGCCGTGCTGCACGCGGCGCTTGCCGTTGACGAACACGCCGTTGCGGCTGCCCAGGTCGCGCAGGGTCCAGCAGCCCTCGGCGCAGGTCAGCTCCGCGTGGTGCCGAGAGAGCGCCATGTTGTTGAGCTGGATCGCGTTGTCGGGCGTCCGCCCGATCCCGACCCGCGGCCCCCCCACGGCCCAGCGACCGACGACCTCGTTCCTCAAAGTGGCGACGACCTCGAGCACGTTCCCTCCCTCCGGGCGGGGGGCGACGTCACCGCCACCCCCCGCCGCACTGGAACCCGATCCAATCCGAGGCACCCACGGGCAAACCGCGTTCCCCGGGCTCGGCGACGCCGCGCCAGCGCTTAGCCCCTGCGATCGCAACGCGGTGCCCGCTTCTGCCCGAACCAGGCGTCAAGCAGGTTTGTAGGCGCTTGACCTCCTTGCGCACCTCAAGACCCACGTGGCAGCGCCTTGCACTACGATCGCGTGCATGAAGCTCGCCGGGATCGACCTCCACACCCACAGCACCTGCTCCGACGGCTTGCTCGACCCCGCGGCCCTGGTCGCGGAGGCGGCGGGGCAGGGCGCCGAGGTCCTCGCGCTGACCGACCACGACACCATGCGCGGCTGTGGCGAGGCCGCGTCTGCGGCCGCCGCGGCAGGGGTCCGCTTCCTCCCGGGCATGGAGCTCAGCACCCGCCACGGCGACCACGACGTGCACCTGCTCGCGCTCTTCCTCGAGGCGCCCGATCTGGGCGCCTTCGCCGCCCAGCGCGCCGAGGCTCGCCGCGAGCGCTTCTGGGCCATGGTCGAACGCCTCGACGGCCTCGGCCTGCGGCTCGACCGCGACGACCTCGCCCGGCGGATCCAGGGGGCCTCCCCGGGGCGCCCCCACCTCGCCCGGGCCCTCGTCGCCGCGGGTCACGTCGCCGACGACCACGAGGCGTTCGGCAAGTGGCTCGCGCGCGGCCGACCCGCGCACCTCGCCCAGCGCATGCCGACGACCGCGGAGGCGATCGCCATGGTCCGCGGCTGGGGCGGAGTGAGCTCGGTGGCCCACCCCGCGCTCGACGCCCTCGAGCCGGTGCTCGGCGAGCTCGCCGAGCACGGCCTCGACGCGGTCGAGGCCTACCATGGCGGGCACAGCGCGGAGCAAGCCGCGGCCCTCGCCGCCCAGAGCGCCTCGCTCGGACTCCTGGTGAGCGGCGGCAGCGACTTCCACGGCCCAGCCCAGGGTCGACCCCCAGGGCGCTCACCCCTGCCCGCCGAGGCCTGGGCGGCGTTGCTGGAGCGCCTCGAGGCGCGAGGAGACGAAGATGCAGCTTAAGGTCAAGACCAGCGCTCCCACCGCGGCCAAGGTCGACGTGTTGATCGAGCTGCTCTACGCGCAACAGGCCCCGAGGATCGACCTCGACACCCACGTGGGCGGCACCGCGGGTCGGTCGGTCGCCCTCGGCGACTTCGCCGGGACGCTGCAGCAGCTCGGGCTGCACTACGCCCAGCCCAAGGGCGGCCCACGGCGGGTCTTGCTCGCAGGCCTCGGTCCCCAGGAACACGCCGGCCTCGAGCACCTGCGCCGGGCGGTGGGGTCGGCCACCGCTCGGGCGGCCGAGCTCGGCGCAGCCAAGCTGGCCGTCGCGCTGCCGACCCCGCTTCCCGGCGGGCTCTCTGCGGCCGACGCCGCGGGGGCCTGCGCGGAGGGCGCGGCCCTGGCGGCCTACCGGTTCAGCCGCAAGTCCGACGCCAAGCCCAGCCCGATCGTGTCCGTCACCGTGCTCGCCCCCGCCGAGGCGAAGCAAGCGGTCGCGCGCGCCGCCGCCCTCGCCGAGGGCGTGACCCTCGCGCGCGACCTCGGCAACGCCCCAGGCAACCTGGGCACGCCGACCGCCCTCGCGGCCGCAGCCCGCCAGGCAGGACGCGACGCCGGCTTCAAGGTCAAGGTCCTGCTCCCCGCCGACCTGCAGCGCCTGGGCATGGGCGGCCTGCTCGGGGTCGCCAAGGGCAGCGCGGAGCCGCCGCGCTTCATTCAAATGGAGTACGCCCCGAAGGACGCGAAGGGCGGGACGGTGTGCCTGGTCGGCAAGGGCCTGACCTTCGACTCGGGCGGGATCTCGATCAAGCCGGCCGACGGCATGGACGAGATGAAGTTCGACAAGTGCGGCGGCTGCGCGGTCATCGGCACGCTGCTCGCGGTCGCCAAGGCCAAGCTCCCCGTGCGCGTGATCGGCCTCGTCCCGGCCACCGAGAACATGCCCGGCGCCGCGGCCAACAAGCCCGGCGACGTGTTGACCGCGCTCAACGGCAAGACGATCGAGGTGCTCAACACCGACGCCGAGGGCCGCCTGATCCTGGCCGACGCCCTGGCCTACAGCGCGCGCTTCAAGCCCGAGGTGCTGATCGACTACGCCACCCTGACCATGGGCGTGATCGTGAGCCTGGGCAAGGTGCGCGCCGGACTCATGAGCACCGACGAGCGCCTGATCTCCGAGCTCCGCGCCGCCGGCGACGCGAGCGGGGAGCTGGTGTGGCCGCTGCCCATGGACGACGCCTACGGCGAGCACGTCAAGGGCCAGGTCGCCGACGTGAAGAACATGGGGCGGGGCCGTGAGGCGGTGGCGATCGCGGCGGGGTGGTTCCTCAAGCACTTCGTTCCCGAGGGCCCGCGCTGGGCCCACGTGGACATCGCCGGGACCGCCTGGCACACCAAGGACCCCGGCTTGGGCTACGCCGGCCTCGGGGCCTCGGGATTCGGCGTGCGCCTCAGCTTCGAATACCTCCGCGCCCACGCGGAGGCCGCCGCCAAGCGGGGGCGCTAATGACCTGGTCCCCCTGGCTGCGCCTCGCCGACCGGAACTTCTGGTACATCGAGCAGGTCATGTGGCACCCGATCTGCTTCCAGTTCGCCCTCGACGCGCCTCACGTGCCCCAGGGCGAGACGCTGACCCCGCTCTACACCGGGGTCGCCGCCAACGAGCACGTGCTGTTCGAGGCCTGCGAGGCCCGGGCGAGCGGGCTCGAGCCCCGCTGGCGCCCGGAGCTCGACGCGGGGAAGGTGCTCTACTACCGCAGCCAGGCGCGCCCTGAGCTCTCCGCGGTCGAGGCCTTGCGCGACGCGCTCCTCGCCGAGTCGACCCCGGCCTGGAACGCCGCCGGCGACGACTGGGCCCCTGCCTAGCCCGCGAAGCTCACCACGAAGTGGTGAGTTTGCGGGGGGGGTGAGAAGTGCGGCTCGTCCTGCACGAAGCAGGCCTGCTCCGTGAACCGCCCTGGGCGCGCGTTGACCCCAGCGAGCTCGACTGCTAGAAACGCGACCGAGACCTACGACCCTTCACCCCATTCCTGGGAGCGCTCCATGCCCGCCAAGAACCGACTCTTCCCCGCCCTCCTCGCCGCGTGCCTCCTGGGCGCGAGCGTCACCCTCCTCTCGGTGTTTCCGCCCCGCACCGCCCAGGCCGCGCCGAGCGACGACATGGTGGGGAAAGAGGTGCTCGTGAAGCTGAGCAGCTCCGCCAACGCCAACGACATCGTCGACTTCTTCGAGGGCAAGGTCGTGGCGACCAGCGACACCGGGCTGACCCTCGCCACCACGAAGGTCACGACGGTCCGCGGCGGCAAAGGCAAGACCTCGGAGTGGCAGATCAAGGCGCTCTTCCCCTGGTCCTCGATCCTCTACGTCCAGATCAAGGACTAGCCCCGGCCGAGCGCGCTTCCCAGCTAGCCCGCAAAGCTCACCACGAAGTGGTGAGTTTGCGGGGTAGCCGCCTGCGAAGCAGGCGGGCTGCGCCGGAGCGAGTCGGCGGCTCTGCCGCCGCGAGCGAGGCGCAAGCGAAAGTGTGTACCCGGCCGGAGGCCGGGTCTCACTGTCTTAAGCAACACTGCTGGCCGCACTTCGAATCCACGAG
>JAGQRJ010000166.1 GCA_020425635.1 Planctomycetota bacterium
CATGTCGTCGAACATGCAACGTCGCTGGGTGGGGCGGGCGAAGGCAAGCTTCGCCCCTACGTTGAAGGCAGGGAAGGCAGGGAAGGCAGGGAAGGCTGGGAAGGCTGGGAAGGCTGGGAAGGCTGGGGAGGCTGGGGAGGCTGGGGAGGCTTCGGAGCCTGTCGTCGAACATGCAACGTCGCTGGGCGAGGCATGCGAAGCGCCCACGCCCCGCAAGCCGTAGGGGCGAAGCTCGCCTTCGCCCGTGTGCATGCCAAGCGCCCACGCCCCGCAAGCCGTAGGGGCGAAGCTCGCCTTCGCCCGTGTGCATGCCAAGCGCCCACGCCCCGCAAGCCGTCCCTGCCAGCGTAGGAGCCGAGCTGGCCCTGAGCCTTCCTCGAAATCCACACGACGACCCGCGAACATGAACGGCTGCTCGATCCTCGTGTCGCTGATCGTGGAGCCGGTGGGGTCTTGGATCGCGACCGCGCCGTGACGACGTCGCCAGAGGCATGGGTCACCGCCACCACGCTCTCGAGGGGGTTCGGGCGGCAGGGAGCGTCCGCGTGGGCCTCGCCGGGGTCGTTGGGCCGGCCAGTCCCCGGCGACCTTGCGGGCCCGCCGCTCCCGGGGGTTGGTTGCGGGTATCGCGCCGCGTCGGTGTAATGGGCGCGGAGGAGGCCCCGTGTTCCAGCCCGTGAACCTGCACAAGTGGATCGAAGACAACGAGCACCTGCTCCAGCCTCCGGTGAGCAACAAGCAGGTGTGGATCGACGACCGCGAGTCGATCGTGATGATCGTCGGCGGGCCCAACGCGCGGAACGACTACCACGTCAACTGCACCGAGGAGTTCTTCTACCAGGTCAAGGGCGACATCAACCTGCGGATCCTCGACCCCGAGACCGGCAAGCCGCGGGACCTTCCGATCCGCGAGGGCGAGATCTACCTCCTGCCCAAGAACGTGCCCCACTCGCCCCAGCGCCCCAAGGACACGATCGGGCTCGTGCTCGAGCAGAAGCGCCCCGAGGGCGCCCGCGA
This sequence comes from Planctomycetota bacterium, assembly GCA_020425635.1. Taxonomy (GTDB): domain Bacteria; phylum Planctomycetota; class J058; order J058; family J058; genus JAGQRJ01. The sequence goes on from JAGQRJ010000166.1 coordinate 1,018, forward strand.
CAAGCTCCAGTGGTGGTGCGAGGACTGCCACACCCTCGTGCACGAGGCCGAGTTCACCCTGGAGAACATCGCGGTCGACCTCAAGCAGATCATGGAGGTCTACTGGAGCACCCCCGCGCAGCGGACCTGCCCCGGCTGCGGGACCGTCATGCAACACCCCGGCGAGGCCCAGCCGCTCACGGCGTGACCCCGATCAGGCCCCAACCCAAGGAGCGCACGTGACCGCGGACCGCCCGCTGAAGATCGACATTCACACGCATATCCTGCCGCGCACCTGGCCGGACCTCCGCGAGCGCTACGGCTACGGCGGGTTCATTCGCCTCGAGCACGAGGGCACGGGCTGCGCGAAGATGTTCAAGGACGACGTGTTCTTCCGCGAGGTCGAGCCCAACTGCTGGGACGGCCCGGCGCGAATCGCCGACTGCGACCGCGACCGCGTCGACGTGCAGGTGCTCTCGACGGTGCCGGTCATGTTCAGCTACTGGGCCAAGCCAGCCGACTGCCACGACCTCTCGCGCCTGCTCAACGACGACCTCGCCGAGACCGTGCGCCGGCACCCCAAGCGCTTCGTCGGCCTCGGCACCCTGCCCCTGCAGGCGCCCGAGCTCGCGGTCCAGGAGCTCGAGCGCTGCGTGACCGAGCTCGGCTTCCCCGGGGTCGAGATCGGCTCGCACGTGGGCGCCTGGAACCTCAACGCGCCCGAGCTGTTCCCGGTGTTCGCGCGCGCGGCGGAGCTCGGCGCCGCGGTGTTCGTGCACCCCTGGGACATGATGGGCCAGCCCGACATGGAGCGCTACTGGCTGCCCTGGCTCGTGGGCATGCCCGCCGAGACCAGCCGCGCGATCTGCTCGCTGATCTTCGGCGGGGTGTTCGAGCGCCTGCCCACCCTGCGGGTGGCCTTCGCCCACGGCGGAGGCTCGTTCCCGGCCACGGTCGCGCGGGTCCAGCACGGCTTCGACGTGCGCCCGGACCTCTGCGCGATCGACAACGACAAGCCCCCGCGCAGCTACCTCGGAAGGTTCTGGGTCGACTCCCTCGTCCACGACCCCGACATGCTGCGCTACCTGATCAAGCTCGTCGGCGAGCGCCGGGTCGCCCTCGGCTCGGACTACCCCTTCCCCCTGGGCGAGCACGTGCCTGGGTCGCTGATCGAGTCCATGCCCGACCTGGGCCCCGAGACCAAGGCCGCGCTCCTCGGCGGGAGCGCGCTCGAGTGGCTCGGCCTGCGCGAGGAGCAGTTTCGGTGAGCGTCCCCAACTACGAAGAAGCCCGCGCCCTCGACGCCCAGGACCTGCTCGCGGGCTACCGCGAGCGCTTCTGGATCCCCCCCTCCCCGGTCGACCCGCGGAAGGAGGCGATCTACCTCTGCGGCAACTCGCTGGGCCTGCAGCCCAAGACGACCCGCGGCGCGCTGCTGCAAGAGCTCGACGACTGGCAGCGCCTGGGGGTCGAGGGCCACTTCGAGGCCAAGACCCCCTGGTACAGCTACCACGAGGTCCTGCGCGAGCCCGCGGCGCGCCTGGTCGGGGCGCACCCCGACGAGGTCGTGGTCATGAACAGCCTCACGGTGAACCTGCACCTGCTCATGCTCTCGTTCTACCGCCCGACCCCCGAGCGCCCGCAGATCGTGATCGACGGGCCCTGCTTCCCCTCCGACGTCTACGCGGTCAAGAGCCAGCTGCGCCTGCACGGCTACGACCCCGAGGAGCACCTGCGCTGGCTGCGCCCGCGCGAGGGCGAGCACTGCCTGCGCACCGAAGACGCCGAGGCCTACCTCGCCGAGCACGGGCAGCGCGTCGCGCTGGTGCTGGTCACCGGCGTCAACTACCTCACCGGCCAGCGCATGGACCTCGCGCGGATCACGGCCGCCGGACACGCCCAGGGCGCCACGGTCGGGGTCGACCTCGCCCACGCCACCGGCAACGTGCCGCTCAAGCTCCACGACTGGGGCGTCGACTTCGCCGCCTGGTGCTCTTACAAGTACCTCAACGCCGGCCCCGGCTCGCTGGGCGGCGCCTTCGTGCACCGCAAGCACCTCGGGCAGGGCTCCGCCGAGGCCTTCGCCGCCTTCCGCGCCCAGCCGCGCTGCGAAGGCTGGTGGGGCAACGACCCCGACTCGCGCTTCGCCATGGAGGGCGAGTTCGTCCCGGTGACCCGGGCCGACGCCTGGCAGCTCTCGAACCCCCCGATCTTCGCCATGACCCCGGTCAAGACGAGCCTCGAGCTCTTCGACGAGGTCGGGATCGACGCCCTGCGCGCCAAGAGCGAGGCCCTCACCGGCTACCTCGAGCGCTTGATCGACGCGATCCCGGGCGAGGCGTTCCAGGTGGTGACCCCGCGCGACCCGGCCAGCCGCGGCTGCCAGCTCTCGATCCTCGTCCACGAGCGACCGGAAGAGCTGTTCAAGGCGCTACAGGCCGCGGGGGTCGTGTGCGACTTCCGCCGGCCCAACGTGATCCGCGTGGCCCCCGCGCCCTTCTACAACCGCTTCGAGGACTGCTGGGCCTTCGCCCAGGTCCTGCGCCAGGCCTTGGCGGCCTAGGCTCGGAGCTGCCCCGCGAAGCAGGCGCAACGAGCCTCGGGCTGCCACAGTGAGCGCGTGAGCAAGCACCTCGGACCCTACGCGCTGGAGGCGGAGCTGGGCCGCGGCGGCATGGGCACCGTCTACCGCGCGCGGGACACGCGGAGCGGGCGCGCGGTGGCGCTCAAGACCCTGACCGACGTCTCGGCCAACCTCGCGCAGCTCGAGCGCTTTCGCCTGGAGGCGGAGGCCCTGCGGGGGCTCGTGCACCCGCACCTGGTCGAGGTCCTCGACCTCAGCCTGGCGCCGCCGCAGCCCTACGCGGTGTTCGAGCTGGTCGAGGGCGAGACCCTCGCCGCGCGGGTCAAGCGCGAGGGACCCCTGCCCTGGCCGACCGCGGCCCGGATCGCGAGCGAGGTCGCCTCGGGCGTGGCCGCCGCCCACGAGCGCGGGCTCCTGCACCGCGACCTAAAGCCCGACAACGTGCTCCTCGGCCCCGCCGGCGCCAAGCTCGCCGACTTCGGCCTGGTCAAGGACCTCGACCGGGAGACCCTGACCCAGAGCGGCGCGACCCTCGGGACCCCCTCCTACATGGCCCCCGAGCAGATCGGCTCGCAGAAGGACCGCTGGGGGCCGCCCACCGACGTCTACGGGCTCGCGGCGACGCTCTACTTCGCGCTGACCGGCCGCCCGCCCTTCACGGGGCCGACGACCGTCGCGATCCTGCACGCAGTGCTGCAAGACGCCCCGCCACAGCCCAGCGCGCTGGCGCCCGACGTCCCTCGCTGGCTCGACGCGGTCTGCCTGCGCGGCCTGGCCAAGGAAAACGCCGAGCGCTTCCCGAGCGCGATCGCCTTTCGCCTCGCGCTGCTCCAGCCCGCGGCGGCGGGAGACGGCCGGGCGCTGCGCCGTGCCCTGGCCCTCAGCGCCGGCGTTGCCCTGCTCGGACTGGCGGGGCTGGGCCTGGCGCTGGCCTTGCCACAGCGCTCTGCGGACCCGCCGACTCCGGCCGTCGCCGCGGAGTCCAGCCTCGCGCCAGTGCCAAGTGGGTCCGGCGAGAAGCCCCTGACCGCGGCGCAGAGCGCGGGACTCGAAGTGGCGACCAAGGCGGCCGTGCAGGGGGCGCTCTGGTTGGCAGTCTCGGAGATTCGCGACGCCGCGAAGGCTGCGAAGACCGCAGACCAAGTCACCAGGCTCGTGGAGCGTGTCACCAAGTGCCGGGGAACCCTCAGTCGAATGTCACCCCCCAAACGAGCCGAGCTCGAAGCAGGTCTCGCCGACGCCGTCTGGTCCGCCTTGCAGAGGCTCTCGAAGAAGCCCGAGGACTACCGCGCTGCGCGCGCCGGGCGGCTCTATGAGCTCCTGATCCAGGACGATCAGCCGCTCTCCCTGGAGCTCCTGCTCGCGCTGATCGATCACCTCAACCGGGACACCGACGGGGTGTTCCCCCCCGAGACCTTTCCCGCCTGGGGGGACCGAGCGGAGGCTCTACTCCGCGGACTCTCCGGAGTCGAACAAGGCCCGCGCTGGGTCTTGCTTGCCCGGCTGAGGCTGCAGCAGACCCCCCCCGCTCCCCGCGACGCGGTGCGGGCGCTGCGCGAGGCCCTCGAGCACGACCTCGGGGAGGGCTTGCAGCTCGAGGCTGCGCGGCTCGCGGAGCGCGCGAAGAACTTCCCGCTCGTCGCTCAGGTGGTGGAGCCTCTGCGCGGCAAGCGACTTCACCCTTCGAATCGCCCCGAGTTCGAGCGCCTGTGTTTGCTGGCCGACGGCGATCCCAGGCAGGTCACGAAGAGCACGGTGACCACGGAGGCCAGCCTCCAGAGCTTCCTCGACAGCACGCAAGGGCTCGTCCTCCGGGGGCCCACGCCCGCAGCGCCACTCCTCACGCTGGCTCGGAGTGCGCTGGGCG
>JAGQRJ010000167.1 GCA_020425635.1 Planctomycetota bacterium
AGCCTGGGGAGAGCGCGCGCTAAACGCCTTGGGCGTAGTTGTTTGGCGCCGTTCTTGGAATCTCCGTCAAATCGGGCGGGTCGCTGGATAGAGGGGGGTGTGACGCGCGTGACCGAACCCTCCGCAGCAGCCTCCGCCGTCTCCCGGCTCGCGGCCCGCGCCGCCGCCGGCAGCGCCGAGGCCTGGGAGGCGCTCTACCTCAGCCACGAGGCCGCGGTCTACGGGTTCCTCTACCACCGCGTGGGACGTGACCGGACCCTGGCCGACGACCTGTTCCACGACACCTTCCTCAAGGCGGTCGAGCGGATCGCGCAGTTCGACCCGGAGCGGGGCGAGTTCTGCGCGTGGTTGATCGGGATCGCGCGCAACGAGCTCCGGCAGCGCGCGCGCAGGGTCGCGGGGCGCGCCCGGGTCGTGGCCCTCGACGCGGAGGTCCCGGCCGAGCTCGCCGCGGAGGACCCCGCGCCTCGCGACCTGAAGGAGGCGGTCAACCTCGCCTTCAGCGCCTTGAGCGCGCGTCAGCAGCAGGCGCTGGCCCTCAAATACACCGAGGGGGCGTCGCTCGAGGCGATCGCGCGCGCCCTCGACAGCACGCCCGGCGCCGTGGGCTCTCTGCTGCACCGGGCCCGCGCTGCCTTTCGCCAGGCCTACGACCGACTGAGATCGCGAGGCTCCGCATGACGGCCCCGGACACGCTCCCCCCGCTCCCCGACGACGACGACGCCTTGGAGGACCTCTTGCGCGCTCACCTCGACCCCGTTCGACCCAGCGCCGCGCAGCGCGCGCGCACCCTCTCGCAGCTGCCGGGCCTCGCCAGCAGCCGACCGCCCGAGCAGGTCAAGGGAGGGCGCAGGCCTTCGCCCTTTGGCGGTGAGAACCGCGTCGTGCCTCACGACCTGAGCCAGCTCGGCGGCGACGCCCTGCCCTCGCCGCCGCGTCGGCGCTCGAAGCTGCCGCTGGTGTTCGTGTTCGCCTCCGGGTTGGCGGCGGTGGCCGCGGTCGGGGTCGGGGGCTCGGTGGTCCGCGCGCGTTGGCACGAGCGGGCGGTCGAGCGCTGGCTCGGCCTGTCCGACGCCGACCCCCGCGCCAAGCTGCAGGAGGGTGAGCGCCTGGCTCCCGAGCTGCGGGCCGACCGACGGGTCGCCCGCGCGCTCGTCCGCTTGCGCGTCGCCGTCGCGGCCGAGGCGCGGAGGGCCAAGGCGTTCACCGAGCTGGCGCGGCCGCTGACCCTCGACGAGCGCAAGGCGATCTGCGATCGCGCGCTCGCCCAGGACCCGGGCCTCGCCGAGGTGTGGCTCGAGCGCGCCCGGGTGCGCTTCGAGCTGGATCGGCGCGCGGCGGCGGACGCCGGCGGCTCTGAGCCCAGGGAGATCACGCGGGGAGCGCGGGAGGACCTGGAGGGGGCCCTCGACCGCGACGCGGGCCTGGTCGAGGCCTACCTGCTCCGCGCCGAGCTCAGCCGGTTCGAGAACGACGGTCGCGCCATGCTCGCGGACCTGCGGTGGGTGGAGGAGCTCGACCCGGCGGGCGCGCTCGGACGCTTGGCGCAGGGGCGCAAGGAGGAGCTGAGCCGGCGCTACAGCGACGCGCTCGTACACTACGACCGCGCGCTCGAGCTCGACCCCAAGCTCGTCGCGGCCTACCTCGGGCGGGCCCGGGTCTACGTGACCCAGGGGACCTACTCCAAGGCGATCGCCAGCGCCGATCAGGCGACGAAGCTCGCCCCCGAGTCCTCGGAGGCCCAGGCGCTGCTGGCCGAGGCCCGCTACTTCGCCAGCGGACGCAGCGACCGGGGCGCGCTGAGGGTCCTCGATCGGGCCCTCGAGCTCGACCCCAGCAACTCGGAGGCGCTCGCGCTGCGCGCCTACGTGCGCTTGGAGCGCGGTACAGGGGGGCAAGTGATCTCGAGCCCGGCCATGTGCCGACGCGCGGTCGAGGACGCGGAGCGCGCGAACGCGATCCGCCCCGAGGTCCGCGCTTGCCTCGCGCTCGCGGAGGTCGCCCTGTGGCAGCGGGGCGACACGGCCCAGGCCGCGAGCTATGCCAAGCAGGCGATCGAGCTCGACGGGCGCGGCCTCGACGCCTTCTTGCTGCGTTCGCAGATCCGGATCCTCGCCGGCGAATACGAAGAGGCCGACCGCGATCTGGAGCGGGCGCTGACCCTCGCGGAGTCGAGGCCCAACACGGACGAAGTCACCGCCCGCGCGTTGACCATGCGCGCGGCGATTCGGATCGGCAACAAGGACTACGACGCCGCCAAGGACTTGCTCAGGCGCGCGATCAAGCTCCAGGGCGACCTCGCCGAGGCGCACTTCTACTACGCCAAGGCCCTGCACCACGACCCCAAGCGCCAGGCCGGCGACTGGCGGATCGCGGAGCAGGAATACAGCAAGGCGATCTCCCTCGACGGCACCCTGGCCGACGCCTGGTTCCACCGCGGGGCCCTGCATGTCGACCGCTCGCGGGGCAACGGCAGCGCGAAGGAGTGGGAGGAGGGGCTCGACGACCTCGACAAGGCCGAGGAGCTGCAGAGGAGCCGCTTCGGCGCCTTCTTCAAGCCCTACTACCTCGACCTCATGCGCGGCGTCGCCTACCACGGACTCCAGGACTGGGAGCGCGCCCAGCAGCACCTCCAGCGCTTCCTCGAGGAGGCCTCGCCGGGCGAGGACAACTACGCGCTGGCCAAGAAACTGCTCCGCGAGGTCGAGGGGCAGCTGGGCGCCCGGGAGGCACCCCCCGCGTCCGAGGAGGAGCGCCCGGAGGACGGACTCAGGCCCGGAGAGAAGGAGAAGTAGCTCGGCTCTGCAGGCGCGTGCGGAGTGAGCACACCCGCCGCGGCCCGCGATTTGCACCAGACGTCCTGAATCGCGCTGGTTTGCCCAGGGAGGGGAGTTGCCCCCCTCAGGTGCATTGCAGCGAGTCGGAACAGGACGACCCCGTGAAACCCATTGCGCTCGCGCTCCTCGCAGTCTGCCTCGCCTCTGCCTCGGCCCAGGAGCCGGGGCGCTATCAGGTCAGCGGGCGCGAGCCCGGCTGGGGGGCGTTTCGGGGCGAGGTCGTGCTCGAGGCCAGCGGCGGGCGCTTGCGCTACGCCGGGGCCGTGCGCTGGGCCGACGGGACGGCGGGGGCGCTGCGGGGGGCCGTCTTGCCGGGGCCCGCGGCGGCGGTGCTGACCGAGGAGCTGGTGCGCAGCGGCGGGCTCGCAGGGGCGCTGGGCGGCGTCGACGTGCGGCGCCGCGTGGGGGCCTTGCCGGCCTTCGTGGGCAACCGCGCCCAGGCGAGCTACGCCGACGCGAACCAGGCCGCGAGCTGGCGGCAGCGCTCGCGGGTGCTGCGCTTGCGGGTCATGAGCTTCAACGTGCTCGGGTTCAAGGCCGACTGGCTGGGTCGGGCGGGGCGCGTGGCCAAGGCGATCCGCGACGCGAACCCCGACCTGGTCTGCCTGCAGGAGACCGTGGGGCAGACGCGCGGGCGCTCGACCCAGGTCAACTCGCTGGCCAAGCGCGCGGGGGGCTACCGGACCCGCTTCGAGGGCTACCGCAAGTATTCGTTCCTCGGGCCCTGGATGGGCAACGCGGTGCTCTCGCGCTGGAGGATCGCAGACTTCGCGCGCGTGCCCCTGCCGCGCGGGCCGAAGGGCTTCGGCGACTACCCCCGCGGGCTGACCTGGGCGCGCGTCGCACACCCCTCTGGGGCGCTGCTCGACGTCGGCTCGCTGCACCTGCACCAGCGCAACGAGCCCGCCGACCGCGCGCTGCGCGTCGAGCAAGCGCGCGCGGCGACGCGCTCGGGGAGCCAGCGCGCCGGGGCTGCGCTGCGCTTGTTGGTCGGTGACTACAACGCGCGGCCGACATCGGAGACCTATCGCGCCATGCGCGACGCGGGCTGGCGCGACCTGTGGAGCGAGGCGCGCCCCGGCGACCCGGGCTACACCGGGAGCGTGCTCGGGGTGGGGTCGCCCAAGCGGATCGACTACGTGTTCGCGCGTCCCCCGGGGAACGCCGCGCTCGAGGCGCTGCGCGCCCGGCTCGTGGGGCCGCGCACCCGGGGCGACTCGGGCGAGCTGATCAGCGACCACAAGGCCCTGGTCGTCGAGCTGAGCGTCGAGGTGCCCGTCGGCCCCTAGCCCGCACTTCTCACCACTCGCTCCGCTCGTGGATTCGAAGTGCGGCCAGCAGTGTTGTTCAAGACAGTGAGACCCGGCCTGCGGCCGGGTACACACTGTCGCTTGCGCCTCGCTCGCGGCGGCAGAGCCG
>JAGQRJ010000168.1 GCA_020425635.1 Planctomycetota bacterium
AGTTCTATCACCTGTTCCCCGACCTCACGGCGTTGGAGAACGTCCTCGTGCCCGGCATGATTCGCTTCGGCGCCGCGGCCTACGGGGCGCACAGCCAGGAGCTGCACGAGCGCGCGATCGAGCTCCTGACCCGGGTCGGTCTCGGCGATCGGGTGAGCCACCGCCCGAGCCAGCTCTCGGGCGGCGAGCAGCAGCGGGTCGCGATCGCGCGCGCGCTGCTCCTGCGGCCCAAGCTCCTGCTCTGCGACGAGCCGACCGGGAACCTCGACCGGCGCACCGGCGAGGCGATCCTCGAGGTGCTGTTCTCGCTCAAGGAGGCCGAGGGGCAAACCTACGTCGTGGTGACCCACGACGACCGCCTCGCCGAGCGCGCCGACCGCGTGGTGCACATGATCGACGGGCGCCTGGGCTCCCTCGACGAGGCCACCGCCCGCGAGGAGGCCCCCGCCGAGGTGTTCACGGTCAAGAGCGAGACCGCGCGCGCCGAGGCCGAGGGCGCCGCGTCGTGGCTGCTGAGCTCTCCCTGGAAGATCCCCGTGTTCTTCCTGCTCGCCTTCGCCGTGTTCGCGGGGCTCGCGGCAGGGATTCAGCTCGCCCTCCAGCGCGACCCCGACTGGCTCCCGACCGCGACCTTCGGGGCCGTGTTGGGCTTCCTCGTGATCGCCCGCAAGGTTTAGGCTCCAGGTCGCTTAGCGCGGTTCTCCCCGGACTGGGAAATCCCCGGATTCTCGGGTTGCAACCCCTGTCCTGAGCAGCGACCCTATGCGCCCGCGAGGAGCTTGGAACCCGCAATGACGATCCTGCGGATCAAGAACGGACCGCACAAGGGGCACGAGGTCGCGCTCTCCGACGAGAGCCTGATCATCGGCCGCGACGAGACCCCCGGCGGGCTGCAGATCCTCGACCAGGGGGTCTCGCGCCGTCACGCCGAGGTGTTCCGGATCGGCGAGATGTACTTCATCCGCGACCTCGGCTCGCGCAACGGGACCTTCGTCAACGAAGAGAAGATCTCCGAGGAGCTGCTGCGGGTCGGCGACGAGGTCAAGATCGGCTCGACCGTGTGCTTGTTCGAGGACCGCCGGCCCTCGGGGCGCACCGGACGCCGGGCGATGGACCCCTCGGACATCGACCGGATCTCGGCGACGACCACGATCCGAATCGACCTCGCGGTCGACGGCGACCTCGACGTGCTCGACCCCGTGGTCGAGGACGCCCAGGAGTCGCGTGACCTCAAGGTGCTCTACAAGGTCGCCAAGACGATCGCCTCGGAGCGCGACATCAAGGGCCTCGCGCGCAAGGTCGTGAAGCTCGCCGCGACCCACTGCAAGGCGACTCACGGCTACGTGTTCATCAAGCACCCCGACAAGAACGAGCTGACCCTCGCCGGGACCTTCGAGAAGGACGGCAAGAAGGAGCCGCCGATCGTCAGCCGCGCGATCATCAAGCGCGTGCTGAAGTTCAACCGCGGTGTACTCACCAGCGACGCCTCGACCGACGACCGCTTCAAGGACCGCGGGAGCGTGGTCATGAAGGGGATCCGCTCGGTGATCTGCGCGCCCCTGGTCGCCATGGACCAGATCTGCGGCGCGCTCTACCTCGCGAGCACCAAGCTCTCCGAGGCCTTCTCGACCGAGGACCTCGAGCTGGTCACGGCGATCGGCGTGCAGGCGGGCATGGCGGTCCAGGGGATCACGCTCTCGCTGGCCCAGGAGAAGAACTACCTCGAGCTGGTCGGCGCCCTGGTGCGCGCGATCGAGATGCGCGACCCGCTCTCGCGCGGCCACTCCGAGCGCGTGGCGACCTACTCCTCGGGGATCGCCCAGGCCCTGGGGCTGACCCGCTCCAAGAACCGCCGGGTGCAGCTCGCCGCGCTGCTGCACAACATCGGCAACCTGTTCTTGAAGCCCGAGGAGGCCGAGCAGGCGCCGGGTGACCCGGCCCTCGACGCGACGCGGATCCAGCTCGCCTGCGACCTGCTGGAGACGATCCAGGGCATGACCTACCTCGTGCCCGCGATCCGTCACCACCGCGAGCGCTGGGACGGCTCGGGCTATCCGGACGCGCTGAGCGGCGAGGACATTCCGCTCGAAGCGCGGATCATCTCGGTCGCCAACGACTTCGACGTGCTGCTCACCGAGGCCACCGGCGCGGGGGAGGACCTCTCCACCAAGGACGCCGCCACCCAGCTCACCGAGCGCGGGCAGGACCTCTACGACCCCAAGGTGCTCGAGGCGCTCTTGACCGCGCACCAGGAGGGCTGGCTCTACAAGCCCCACGAGCGCGTTCGGGTCCAGTAGCTCCGCTCCCGCGCGGGCTCTCGCCTCAGGGGGCGCGCTTGCCGGGGCGCGGCGAGACCTTCTTGATCAGCCAGCGCGGGGCGAGCCGCACCAGGGGCCGCCCGAACCAGGCCATTTGCCAGGGGAAGGTGTAGACCCGCTTCTTGCGCCGGATCGCGCGCCGGATCTTTTGGCAGGCCTTCTCGGTGGTCAGCAGGAAGGGCATGTAGAAGTCGTTGGAGTCGGTGATCTCCGAGACCACGAAGCCGGGGTTGATCGTGGTGAGCCGGATCCCGTGCTCCTCGAGCTGCATGCCGTAGCCGGCCATCAGCTCCTGGACCGCGGTCTTGCTCGCGCAGTAGGCCGTGTGCCAGGGCATCGCGCGGAACCCCGCGACCGAAGCCACGGCCACGAGCTGCCCGCTCTGCTGCGCGATCATCGTCGGCACGAAGGGCAGGAGCGTGTGCACGACCCCGAGCACGTTGACCGTGAGCAGCTTGGCCTGGGGCCCCGCGTCGCCGGTCTCGAGCCGGTCGGTGCAGCCCATGCCCGCGTTGGCGATCACCAGGTCGACCCCGCCCGCGGCCGCGACGAAGTCGCGCGCCGCCTGGGCGCAGGCCTCGCGGTCGCTGACGTCGAGGGGGTAGGTGTGGGCGGTCCCGCCCCGCTCGCGGACCCCCGCCGCGGCCTCCTCCAGGCGGTCGACCCGCCGGCCCGCGAGGCCGAGGGTCACCCCGGGGGCCGCGTATTGCTGCGCCAGCTCGCGCCCGATCCCCGAGGTCGCCCCGCTGATGAAGATCCGCACCGGCTCAGCGCCCGACCCAGTAGGCCGCGCGCTCGAGGCTCCGCAGCTGACCCCGGGTGACCCCGTCGTCGAAGGCGACCAGCGGACGCGCCCCCTCCTCGCTGACCCAGTAGTCGCGCGTCTGGCCGCCGACCGTCACGACCCAGTGGGCGCAGCGGAAGCTGCCCGCGGGCACGACCTGCTCCTCGCCCCGCGCCTTGCACTCGATCGTCGCCTCGAGGGGCTGGGTCGCCGGGGCCTTGTTGCTGAGGATCGAGGGCAGGAGGCGCACCTTGCCCGGGGCTCGCTCGGGGTCGAGGCCCCGCAGGGTGAACGCGAGCTGGTCCTCGAGCCAGAGCTCGCCCTCGATCCGGTCGGCCCAGTCGCCCTGGCCGTCCCAGTAGCTGTGAGCCTCGCGAGCGAAGCCCGCGCCCTTGCGGGCGAGCACGACGAAGGTGCTCCCGCACCACTCCTGCGAGGAGCTCGTGGCGTCGAGCAGGCGCCGCGGGTCGGCCTGGGCGAGCCGGCAGATCAGCTGCTGACGGTAGGTGTAGGCCCGCCCGCAGGGGACTTCGTGCACGGCGACGGTCTTGATCGCGGAGAGCACGCCCGGGCGATCGGCGTCGGGCTTCACGCGCTGGGCGGGGTCGAAGGGCTCCTTGACCGCGATCCGGATCAGCTCGAAGTCGCGAGGCGAGCCGTAGATCGTGCGCTGGGCCGTGTAGCGCGCGACCTCGGCCTTCCCGTCGTCCCAGCGCGCGTCGCGCGCGAAGCCCAGCGGGTCATGGGCCGCGACCTGAGCCCCTTCGCCGCTCAGCGCCCAGGGCGCCCCCGCGGCCAGCGCCGCCGCGCCGCACGCCAGCGCCGCGAGGTTGTAGCGGCGGAAGGTCCGCCCGCTGACCTGGCTCGGGGTCAGGGTCGGGGGGGCCGCCTCCGGCGTGGTCCCTTCCTCGTGCTCTGCCATGCTCGCCTCCTGCCTCGGAGGATCCTCGCGCACGGGCGGGGGCTTGTCGAGCCGCAGCTCAGCGGGCCTCGGCCCAGCCGCGCTGGGTCGCCCCCCAGCTGTTCGGCTCCGGTGTCGGCGCGGGGACCTGCGTGTTGCCCGTCAGCCCCCGCAGGGTGCGGTGCAGCTCGAGCAGCTCGTTCCAGCCCGTGTCGGGCTCGTCGCCGGACCACGCGCGCATGCGCTCGCTGAGGGCCCCCAGGGCCAGCTGCCCGTCGGGGCGGTCGCGCAGACGCACCGCTGCCAGCATGCGCACCTGGGGCTCGGCGTCGACCAGGGCGCGCTCCAGCGCGCGTCGCGGGGCCTCGCCGTCGCGGTCGGCGAGCGCCTGCAACGCCGCGCGGCGGGTCGCCGCGTCGTCGTCGGCGCTCAGCTCGAGCAAGAGCGCCGTCGCCTCCTCCCCCGACTTCTCGCTCAAGAGCTGCAGCGCCACGTCGCGGCGCTGCGGCTCGCCGCGGATCAGGGTCCGCAGCTGCGCGATCGAGAGCACCGCGCCCAGCCGGTCGAGGCCGCTGCGCGCCGCGGCGCGCACGTTCAGGTCCTCGTCCTCGAGGGCCGCGGAGAACACGGGTTCGTAGCGCAGCTCGCCGAGGCGCGCGAGCGCTTCGAGCGCGAAGGCGCGCACACGCTCGTCGGGCTCGCCCGGGTCGACGGCCCGCACCAGCGCCGCGCGCGCCGCCTCGGGCGCGTCGCGGGTGGTGAGCACCAGCGCGGCCAGTCGACGGTGCGCGTCGCCTGGGTGCGCCAGCAAGCGGCTCGCGAGCACGAGCAGCTCGTCGCTCCGCTCCCAGCGCTCCCACGCGCGGGAGTTGAGGTAGTTGAGCGCATACAGCGCCCCCAGCTGGAGCTCCGGCCGCTCCTCCGCCGAGAGCGCTCGGGCGAGGGCCGCGGAGTGCTCTTCGATCGCCTCGGGGTCCTCGGGGATCTCGATCGTCGCGGGGAGCGCCTCGTCTTCGGCCAGCGCGCGCGGGATCTCCCGCCGGCCGGCGAGGAAGAACACCAGCTGCCCGCAGAGCTCACGCCCCTCGGCGGTCCCCATGCGGTGCAGGAAGATCTCGAAGCTCGCGGGGTCGCGCGCCTCGACGAGCTTCTCCACGGCCCACGCGCTGAAGGGGCCCTCCTGCTTCGCGATCGCGCGATAGACCGGCAAGCGCAGCAGGAAGCCCGTGAGCAGCAGCAGGCACACGACCGCGATCCCCTTCTTGATCCGCTCCCGACTCCAGCGGCGCTCGGCGCTCCACGCCCGCTCCTTGGCGAGCTGCGCCCGCAGCGCGGAGTTGCCCTTCGGCTTGCTCCCAGGGGGCTCGGGGCCAAGCTCCTCGACCTCACCCCGGGCGGAGGCAAGCTCCGCCCCTACGGCTTGGTGGCCGGAGGGTTCAGGGTCGGTCTCGGTCTCGGCGTCGGCGTCGGTCTCGGCGTCGGTCTCGGCGTCGGTCTCGGCGTCGGTCTCGGTCTCGGTCTCGGTCTCGGTCTCGGTCTCGGTCTCGGTCTCGGTCTCGGTCTCGGTCTCGGTCTCGGTCTCGGTCTC
>JAGQRJ010000169.1 GCA_020425635.1 Planctomycetota bacterium
CCGGAAAAGCGGGTATCCTGGCGCCGCCAACGGAGGGCGCCATGGGTTTGCTCAGCGACAAGACCGTCGTGATCTTCGGGATCGCCAACAAGCGCTCGATCGCCTGGGGGATCGCCCAGGTCGCGGCCCGCGAGGGCGCGCGCCTGGTGCTCGGCTACCAAAACGAGCGCATGGGCAAGGCGGTCGAGAAGTTGGTCGAGGACTTCCCGCAGAAGCCGCTGCTCGTCGAGTGCGACGTTACCAACGACGAGCTGATCGCCGAGTGCTTCGCCAAGATCAAGGCCGAGTGCGACGGCGTCGACGGGCTCGTGCACTCGATCGCCACCGCCAAGCGCGAGGAGCTCGGCGGGCACTTCCGCGACACCAGCTGGGAGGGCTACGCGCTGGCGCAGCAGGTCTCGGCCTACTCGCTGATCTCGCTCTCCCGCGGCGCGCTGCCGCTGATGCAGGGGCGCGACGCCTCGGTGATCTGCATGAGCTACTACGGCGCGGAGCGCGTGGTCGAGGGCTACAACGTCATGGGGGTGGCCAAGGCCGCCCTCGAGGCCAACACGCGCTACCTGGCCAACGACCTCGGGCCCGAGGGCGTGCGCGTGAACGCGATCTCGGCGGGCCCGATCAAGACCGTGAGCGCCATGGGCGTCTCGGGCTTCAAGGACATCCTCGACACGGTCGCCGAGCGCGCCCCGCTGCGGCGGAACATCAGCCAGGAAGACGTGGGCAACACCGCCCTGTTCCTGCTCTCGGACCTCGGACGCGCGATCACCGGCCAGACGATCTACGTCGACTCGGGCTACTCGATCCTCGGCACCTGAGCCGAAGCCGCGGGCGGGTGCGGTCTAGCCCGCGGCGCCCAGCACCGCGATCCGCGAGACGGCGGTGCTGCCGGGCACGAGGCCGCGCACGTCGTTGACCGCGTTGCGCTCGCGGATCTCCTCGACCAGGTCCCACACCCAGCCCGGGGCGCGCTGCGCCGCGTTCCAGATCAGGACCTCTCCGGTCACCGGGTCTCGGTAGCTCGGCGCCTTGGACTCGGCCAACGCGCGAACCAGGCCCGACTCCAGCGCCTCACTCAGCGGTATCCAGCTCATGGGTGTTCCTCCCGACCCGCCTATCGGCGGCGCTCAGCGGTGGCTGAACGAAGACCCTAAATAGATATCCAGCAGTGGCTTAAGCCGCGCTGCAGTGCACTCCAAAGGACCGCAAGCGCCGCCCAGGGGGACCGACGGGACGCCTGTCCGCCCCCGGCCAGGTTTGCGTGAGATCGCTGGGCTGCCGCCGTTCACGGGGTGACCACCGCGTAGGCAGGAAGGGCTCGTAACTCCTCGCTCGAGGCACGTGGAATACGGCCCAAGGTTTGCCCGAGGCCGGGCATGAACCATCGCACCTCGATCGTCTTCCGACCTTCGTGCGCCCTCTGTCGGGGACCGCTGGGCAGCCACGCCTTGCGCTGCCCCGGCTGCGCGCTGACCGTCCACGCGCGCTGCCAGGCCTGGCTCGGTGGGGAGGCGTGCCCCGCGCTGGCCTGCGAGCGCCCGCTCTCACGCCGCGACCCCGGATCCGTGTCCTGGGAGTCGCTCGTGGCCTGGGTCCGCCGCTATCCGCCGCGCCGCTGAGGGGGCTAGCCGACCGTCGCCGCGGCCGTCAGCGCGCGAGCGACGCTGAGCACCTCGCCCACGACCCGGGTGGCCCGCGCGAGCACCGCGGCGCCGTCGCCGTCGCCGACCGCCTCCCGGCGGGGGATCACCAGGCCGACCGAGAGGGCGCCGTGGCGGTAGCCGCCGCTCACGTCGCGCCCGCCGTCGAGGCTCGGGTGTTGGAGCTGCAGCTCCTCGAGCGCGAAGGTCAGGCTCTCGGGGGAGAGCTCGTCGCGGAAGGTCTCGCGCTCGACCGAGGCCACGCCGTCTGGAGTCTCGCTGCGCAGGCGCTCGACGCGCACGCTCAGGCCCGCGGGGGCGCTCTCCAGCAGGGCACCCTCGCGCTCCTGCGCGAGCCGCAGCACCTCGTCGACGCCTTGGCGCCCGGGGAAGCGACCCTGCACGGCGTCGCCCACGCGGTATTCGATCCGCACTCCGGTGGCCAGCAGGTCCACGGCGACCTCGCCGGGGGTGCCCGCGTCGGCGAAGCCGAGGCGCGCGCCGATCGGGCTCGCCGCGAGCTCCGCCAGGGGCAAGCCCGCCTCCCGGGCGGCGGCGTGCAGGGCCTCGGCGAAGCGCAGGAACTTGGTCCGCGCCTCCTGGGAGGCGTCGGGGTCGAAGTCGTAGGGGCGGAAGCCGTGGAAGCGGTTCAGCCCGAGCAGGTCCAGGTAGTCGCAGAGCTGGCCCGTGAGGAAGCCGGTGCGCGGGTCGGAGTCGTTGCGCCAGGTGGCGAAGAACGAGGCGATCTGGTCCCAGGTGCAGAGCACCGGGGTCTCTCGCCCGCCGTAGTAGACCTCGGCGTAGCGCTCGAGCTGGTAGGCGTCGAGGTAGTGCAGGAGCTTGGCCTCGATCAGCACGCAGGTCCCCGCGGCCGCGGAGAAGATCCAGCCGTCGGGCAGCGAGCCGTCGGCGAGCTCGTCGAGGGTGTGGGCGAGGGTGGCCAGCTCCTCGTAGTCGAGCTCGGGCTGGGCGAGCAGGCGGCGCACGTCCTGGAGCTTCGTCCCCAGGTCGACCGGGCGGCCCAGGGCGGCCTGGACCACGTCCTGGTTGATGTCGTCGAGGGAGGGCAGGTGCGGAGCGATCTGCCCCGAGCCCGAGATCCCCAGGACGACCCGCCGCGAGCAGTCCGCTGGGTCGAAGTCGGTGTAGTCGCAGGCGCCGAGGTCGTAGCAGTAGTCTTCGGCGGTCTGCCCCTCGAGGCCCACGACCTGGGTCAGGAAGGCCTGGGTCAGCTCCGGGCGCGACCAGCGCAGGGTCGAGATCACGGCGCGGGTCACGTTGTGGTCGAGGTCGTGGCTCGCGAACGGGACAAAGACGTTGAGGTGCCGCTCGGGGTAGAGGTTCGGGTGCCGCGCGACGTCTTCGAGCTTCATGGGGACCGCTCCTGTTCGGAGCGGAATGCTACCCGATTTCGGCCTCGGGCGCGGGGGGGCGGAGCGCCTGGGCTACAGGCTGCCCATGCCCGAGGCCTTGGCCTGGGCGCGCTCGATCTTCTGCTTCTGGAACTCGAGGATCGCGTCGCCGTATTGCACGCGGCTCTCGTAGGGGATCACCGCGACCTCGAGCCCGCGGCGCACCCGGGCCAGGTTCATGATCAGGCGGGCCATGCGCCCGTTGCCTTCGATGAACGGGTGCAGGGTGATGAACTCGTGGTGGATCCGCCAGGAGAAGCGGTGCGCGTCCTTGGCGTTGGCGAGCCCGGTGTTCATCAGGCGCACGAACCAGGCCATGCGCTCGGGGAGGTACTCCGGGGGCGAGGGGATCAGCACGCCCTTGTAGCGCAGCTGGCACTCCCGGTACTCGCCGGCCGAGAGCAAGAGCTCCCCCATGAGCATCTTGTGCAGGTTCTGCACGTCGTCCTGGGTCACGTCGCGGGAGCTCTCCGCGATCATGTCCATGCCACCCAAGGCCCGCCGGTGGCCGAGCACGAGCTCCGTCTCGAACTCGCGCCCGTCCTCACCCTTCTGGGGGGTGGTCAGCTGTCCGGCCAGGATCCGCTTCGTCTGGTCCAGGCTGAGGGTCACCCCGTCCAAGCGGTTGGAGTGATAGACATACTGCGCAGCTACTTGCTCGTCCAACATACGGTTGAAGTCTAGCCCCTTGGGTCAGCGGCAGCTAGCCCGCCTTTGGCGATCGCCGTGACCGTGGCGTGACCGACCCCCGCAGCTCAAGCGCGGGGCGGCTCCACGCGGGTTCGCGGCCTGCGGCCCTCGAGCAGGTCCTCCACGTTGGCCACCACGAGCTCGGCCATGGCCTCCCGGGCCTCGCGGGTCGCGCTCCCCAGGTGCGGGGCGAGGACCACCCGCTCCAGCTCGGCCAGCCCCGGGGTCAGGGCCGGCTCGCGCTCGAACACGTCGAGCGCGGCGCCGGCGATCTCCCCCGCGCGCAGCGCCTCGACCAGCGCTCGCTCGTCGACCACGGGCCCGCGGCTGAGGTTGATCAGGTAGGCCGTGGGCTTCATGAGCGCGAGCCGCTCGGCGTCGATCAGGTGCCGGGTCTCGGGGGTCAGCGGCGGGTGCAGGCACACGAAGTCGGCCTCGGCGAGCAAGGCCTCGAGGGACACGCGCTCCCAGGGCACCTGCTTGGGGCTGCGGCTGGTGTAGAGCACGCGCATGGAGAACCCCGCCGCGCGGCGGGCGACCGCGGCGCCGATCCTCCCCAGCCCGACCACCCCCAGGGTGCGTCCCGCGACCGCCGCGCCGAGCAAGAGCTCCGGCGCCCAGCCCGTGAAGCCGCCGGACCGAACCACGCGGTCGCCCTCCACGACCCGCCGGGCCGCGGCCAGGAGCAGGGCCCAGGTCATGTCGGCGCTGGCCTCGGTCAGCACGTCGGGGGTGTTGCACACCGTGATCCCGCGCGCGCGGGCGGCCTCGAGGTCGACGTTGTTGACCCCCACGGCGTAGTTGCACACCAGGCGCGGCCGCGGCGCCGCGTCGAGGAGCGCGGCGTCGAGCCGGTCCGTGAGCTGGGTGATCGCGACCTCGGCGTCGGCGAGCCCGGCGCGCAGCTCCTCGAGGCTCGCGGGCCGATCGTGGGGGCTGACCTCGAGCGCGACCCCCGGTCGGTCGGCGAGCCGCGCCAGCGCCTCCCCAGGAAGCGCGCGGGTGACGAAGACCTTCATGGACCCACTCCTCCGGCGCCGCTCACTCCAGCGCCCCGACCAACGCGAGGGTCCCCTCGAGGTCGCGGAAGTCGTCGAGCACGACGTCGGCCCCCGCCGCCTCGAGCTCGCCCCGACTGACCCAGCCCGTGGCCACGGCCACCGCCTTCGCCCCGTGGGCGCGGGCGACGTCTATGTCCCGCAGCGAGTCGCCGACCACCACCGCCCGCGCGGGCTCGAAGCGCTCGCCGAAGGTCTCCGCCGCGCGCTCGAGGGCGATCGGCAGCAAGTCCTCGCGCTGCACCGCCTCGTCGCCGTAGGCCCCGCAGGCGAAGTGCCCGTGCAGCCCGGCCAGCTCGAGCTTGACCTGGGCCCCGGCGGCGCAGTTCCCGGTGAGCACGACCTGCCGCCCCCGCGCCGTCCGCTGGGCGAGGGCCTCGAGCAGGGCCGGGACGCCCGGGAGGACCTCGGCGCGCGCGCCCGGGGCCTGGGCCTCCGCGGCCAGGAAGCCCGCGTAGAGCGCGAGGAAAGCGCGCAGCTCGCCGAGCGGGGGCGGCTCGAGCCCCCTGCGCGCGAAGACCTGACCCACGATCCAAGGGTCGGTCCCGCCGGCGAAGCTGACCCCCTCGGTCGCGCGCTCCCAGCCGTAGCGCTCGAGGAAGGCGCGCTCGAGCGCCCTGCGCCCCAGCCCGTGGGCGTTGATCAGGGTGCCGTCCACGTCGAACAGCCACAGCCGCTTCATGAGACCTCGCCTCGCACAGGCGCATGGTGCCCGAGCGTGGTCGCCGTTGACAGGGGTATGCCCGAGCCCTATCTTTCGCCCCTAGCCGAGGGGCGCGCCCCTCCCCACCCCGCTGCAGGCAGGAGTTTCGAGCATGGGCACCTTTGAAGCCATGAGCCAAGAGGGCTCTCACGAGCAGGTCCTGTTCTGCGAAGACAAGCGCGCCGGGCTCAAGGCGATCATCGCGATCCACGACACGACCCTCGGCCCCGCCCTCGGCGGCACGCGCATGTGGCCCTACAACAACGAGGAGGAGGCCCTGCGCGACGTGCTGCGCCTCTCCCGCGGCATGACCTACAAGGCCTCGGCCGCGGGCCTCAACCTCGGCGGCGGCAAGGCCGTGATCCTGGGCGACCCCCGCAGCGACAAGTCCGAGGCCATGTTCCGCGTCTTCGGCCGGTTCATCGAGTCGCTCAACGGGCGCTACATCACCGCCGAGGACGTGGGCACCACCGTCCACGACATGGAATACATCTTCATGGAGACGAAGTACGTCACCGGCGTGGCCCCGGCCCACGGCGGCTCCGGCGACCCGTCTCCCGTGACCGCGTTCGGCGTCTACATGGGCCTCAAGGCCTCGGCCAAGGCCACCTTCGGCAGCGAGTCGGTCGACGGCAAGCGCGTCGCGGTCCAGGGCCTGGGCAACGTGGGCAAGAACCTGGTGCGCCACCTCGTCGAAGACGGCGCCCAGGTCACCGTGACCGACATCGACGAGGCGCGCTGCGAGGCCCTGCGCGAGGAATACGGCGTCAAGGTCGTCGGGGTCGACGCGATCTACGACGTCGACTGCGACGTCTTCTCGCCCAACGCCCTCGGCGCGGTGCTCAACGACACCACGATCCCCCGGCTCAAGGCCAAGGTCGTCTGCGGCGGCGCCAACAACCAGCTCGCCGAAGAGCGCCACGCCAAGGCCCTCGGCGACCGCGGGATCCTCTACGCCCCGGACTACGTGGTCAACGCGGGCGGCCTGATCAACGTCTACGTCGAAATGGAGGGCTACGTGCGCGAGCGCGCGCTGCGCATGGCCGAGGGGATCTACGCCAACACCGAGCGCGTGATCAACATCTCCCGCGAGCAAGGCGTGACCACCGCCCAGGCGGCCGACCGCTTCGCCGAAGAGCGGATCGAGCTGATCGGCCAGATCAAGAAGGGCTTCTTCGGCGGGATCTAAGCAGCCGCGAAGGACCTCCGGACCGGAGCAGGCGCCGCGAGCCGAGGGCTGGCTGCGCCTGCTGCGTTCCGGAGACCGGGCTGCTCAGCGCTTGGGCTTGACGATCACCACCACCCGCGGGGTCAGCCCCCAGCCGGCCAGGCGCTGGGAGCCGGTCTTGGACGGATCCGGGCGGGCGACCTCACCCGTGTCCTCGGCCACGGCGCCCTCGGCGAGCTTGCCGCGCAGGTGCAGCCGCCCGCTCTCGTCCTTGGCGGTGTGGCCGGGCAGGCGCGCGATGTCGCTCTGGTCCTCGACCTCCTCGTCCTCCGCGAGCACGAGGTCGTCGAGCACGCCGAGGGCGTCTTGCAGCTGCCGGTCGTCGAGGGCGCGGTCGTCCGAGACCTCGGTCTCCGCCTCCGCGAGCTCCATCAGCTTCCCGGTGGTCAGGAGCCCCGCTTCGTCGTCGTGGGTCTCCATCAGGCTGTCGAAGAAGGCGTCGACCTCCGAGGTCGTCTCGACCAGCTTGGAGTGGTCGATCACCGCCGCCGAGGGGTCACGGAAGCGGCTGCGAATGAACGACCCCGGGAGGCCCATGACCTCGGGGTCGGGCTCGCGCACCGCCCCGGGGCGCAAGCCCTCGTTCTCGTCGTCCTCACGCACCACCGGGGGCGGGGGCGCGAGCCAGGCCCTGACCTGCAGCGCCAACAGCACGATCACGAGCAGGAGGATCCCCGCGAACACCAGGGTCACCAGCAGGCTGCCGCGGTCGCCCTGGGGCTCGACCGCGGCGGCGACCGGCGGCCCAGCCGTGTCCGCTGGGGGAGGCGGCTCCACCGGGGGCCCCGGGCGCAGGATCGCGACGCGGTGGGTCGAGGTCGCCCCGCCCGGCAGGGTCAGGGTCAAGACGAGCGCGTCGGCGTCGCCGAGCTCGGGGAAGGGCAAGCTCACGGTCTGCTGCGCGCCGTCCAGGGCCCCGAGGGTGAAGCTCGGGCCGGGCAAGGTCTCGCTCCAGGCGCCAGCGCTGGCGGTGAGCGCGCCGGCGACCTGGCGCTGCAGCGTCCCGCCGCCGGGGACGTCGAGGCGAAACGCGACGGAGATCGCGCTCCCGAGCTGGGCCTGGCTCGACGAGCTCACGAACGCGACCTGCGCCGCGTCGTCGTCGACGAGGGACAGCATGCAGCGGTTCGCCCGACCGATCGCAGCGGGCCCGCCCTGCACCGTCAGCTCGAGCACCACGCCTTCGCTGGGCTCGTGCTCGCCGTCGTCGAGCAGGTCGACGCTGACCGTCTGGCGGGCGCCGTCGACCGCCCCTGCGGCGAACACGAGCTCTTGGTCGGTGAAGCGGTAGTCGTGGTCGACCCTGGCGGTGCCGCTGCGCGCGTCGCGCACGCCGACCATGACCGCGTGCTCGAGCTCGCAGCCCTCGGGGACCTGCAGCTCGACCTCGACCTCGGCGGCGACGCTCCCCTCGCCGACCTCCGCCCCCGAGCCGACGAAGGCCACCGTGGCGCTCTGCGCGTCGCGCAAGGTCAGCTCGAAGGTCAGCGAGCCCTGACTCCAGCGCACGCCCCCGACCCTCGGCTCGGCCTCGCTCGGCAAGGCCTGAACCCCGAAGAACGCGGCCTCCATGCCCTCGACCGCGGCGTCGTCCAACGCGGTGAGCTCGCAGGTCGCGACGGCCCCGTTCACGCTGCCAGCGGGGAACACGAGCACGACGCTCGCGAGCTCGTCCGGCGCGGCGGCGAAGCGCCAGTCGGCGCCCGCGCGCGCGGAGCCCCCCTGGAACGAGACCTGGACCGCCGCGTCGGCGGGCAGGAACGCGTCGTCTTCGAGCGCGAGCTGCACCCGCAAGGTCGCGGAGCCCCCCTCTCGGATCGACGCCGTGGACTCCGCCAGGCGCAGCTCCGCGACCACCGGAGGAGGCGGCTCCGCGGGCGGAGGCTCCACGGGCGGCGGCTCGAAGGGCGGCGGCTCGAAGGGCGGAGCTTCGACGGGCGGCGGCTCCACCGGAGGCGGCGGCTCTACGGGCGGAGGTTCGACGGTCGGCGGCTCTACGGGCGGAGGCTGCGGCTCCCCCGGCGGCGGCGGCACGTAGACCGTCGGCACCTTGGGAGCCCACAGCTCGGCCCGGCGGAGCTCGGGGCTCTGCAGCGCGTCCTCGGTGCCCGCCTGCGGCACCGCGGGCTGGGCGAGGGCGTCCCCCGGGAGGGCAGGCCCAGGCAAGCCCGGGGCTGGGAGCTGAGCGGCCGGGCGCGCGGGCCGTCGCAGCTGGGGCCCGTCAGCCGCGTAGCTCGCCTGACCGCAAGCCAACGCCACGGCGGACACGCCGACGAACACCAAGACCCCGGTCAGGCGGTAGAGCATGGACCCCACGGTAACCAACCCGTCGCCACCAGCCCACCCCGTTGCGTTGCATTGGGGGCGGCGCCAGAGGACGACGAGATCAATCCACGCCGTGGCGCTGGCGCCAGAAGCGCGGCTCCTCGAAGGCTGGGGTCCGGCCGCGGGCGGCGTCCCGGATCTGGCGCCCGAGCTCCGTGAACCCGTTGTCGCCCCACACCGAGATCGTCTGGTAGGCGTGCGCGTTCTCGACGAGCAGGAGCGAGAGGCTCTTCCCGTCCACGAACACGTGCCCCAGGAGGCGCCCGTAGACGTCGGGGCGGCCGGTGTGGTGGATCGCGACCTCCTGGGCGTCGCGGAGCTGGGCCCGGGTGAAGTCGCTGGCGCGCGAGGCGAAGGGCTCCTGGTCGGAGTCGAACTGACCGCTGCGCTTCTCAGGGGTGTCGGCGCCGATGAAGCGGTAGGTCTGGCCGTTGACGCGGATCGTGTCGCCGTCGTTGGCGTAGACGCTGCGCGGGGCGACGCGCACGACCTCGGTTCCCCGCTCGATCCGCACGAAGGCCGCGCTGCGAGCCACGTTGTTGGTCTCGTCGGCCTCGAGCACGGCGTCGTCGGGGTCCACGATCAGGCCGACCCAGTATTCGCCCGCGGCCAAGGAGCGGGGCAGGTCGAGCTCGAGGGGGGAGCCGGAGTCGACCTCGCCGGGGGCGAGGCCGCCCGTGAAGCGGAACCGGTGCAGCTCGAGGTCCGCCGGGGTGACCTCCGCGTTGCTGGAGAGGTAGATCGCGTAGTCGCAGGCCCCGCTGGCGCCGGCGCCGGCGTTGCGCAGGGCGCGGGTCAGCTCGATCCGCCCCCCGACCAGCGCGGTGCGGTAGGTGACCCGCAGGGCGTCGGCCCGCAGGTCGGGCAGCCCGCCGCTGCGCACGACCAGGCTCGCCGCCGCGACGAACACGTTGTTGTCCTCGCGGTCCTCGGCGATCCGATCCTCGGGGTCGACCACGAGCAGCACGCGGTAGCTGCCCGCCGGCAGCGCGGGGACCTGGGCCGAGACCCGACGCGGCCCGGAGACCGCGCGCGCGGCGAGCTCCGGCAGGCTGCCCTCCAGCAAGCGCCCGTCGTCGGCCGAGGGCTGGGCGTCTCGCGAGAGGAGCACGCTGTATTTGAACGCGCCGGCCGGGGCCAACCCGCTGTTCTCGATCGTGCGCGTGACCCACACGGTGTCCCCGACGCCGGCCTCGGCCCGGTCGAGCTCGAGGGCCAAGCCCTCGAGCTCGGGCGGGGCCGCCGCCGAGACGCGCAGGGCCACGGGGTCCGTCCCGGTTTGGTTCCCCTCGTCGACCTCGGGGATCGCCCCCTGCGGGTCGACGGCCACGCCGAGGACGTAGGTCCCGGGGGCGACGTCCGCGGGGAGGGCGAAGCGCAGGGACTGGCTGGCCCGCCCGCCCAAGCCTGCGGGCACGTGCCCGCGCGCGAGCTCGCGGTCCGCGGCGGAGATCCGGTCGTTGGTCGAGAGGTAGACCGCGTAGTCGAAGGCCGGCCCTGGCTGGCCCTGCGCCTCGAGCTCGACCTCGACCTCGAGGTCGACCCCAGCGAGGACGTCGTGCTGGGCCGCGCGCACCGCGGCGACCCTCAGGTCGCTCCCGGCCCCGATCCACAGCGCCCGCGGGTCGTAGGCCACGTCGTTCCCCGCGTTGGCGTCGCTCCCGGCGGGGGCGAGGCGCACGCCGACGTACCAGGCGCCCTCGGGCGCGGCGCTGCGCTCGAGGTCGAACTCGAGGGCCTGGCGCGCGCCGGGGGCGAGCGCGCCGATCCGCGCCGCGCTCACCCGGCGGTCCTGGGTGCTGATCGTCTCGTTGCGCGAGAGGTAGAGCACCACGTCGCCGCCCGCGCTCGCGCTGAGCCCCGCGTTGAGCACGGTCACCTGGGCCCGGTCGCCGTCCCAGCGCACGCGCTCGACCGAGAGGTCGGGGTCGGCGCTGGGCGTGAAGCGCAGGTTCGCGTCGGGCAAGCCGGTGGCGCCAGGCCCCACCCGCTGCCCCTCGACCTGGATCCCGACCTCGGGGCGCAGCCCACCCCAGCGCTGGGTGCTGCCGTAGTGCAGCTCGATCAGCCCGTGCTCGTGCAGCTGCACCTGACCGTAGAGGTAGCCGCTGGCGTCGCCCTTGGGGCTGACCGAGTCGAACTCGACCACCCACGCCCGCCGCGGCGCGGTGCCGATCACCCCGACGCGCACCTGATCGACCCGGCCCTGGTTCCGGACCTCGAGGTCGGCGGCGAAGAGGTCGACGCGTCCGCGCGTCCCCAGGCTCAGCGAGCCGTCGACGTGCACCTCGACGCGCTCGTGGCCTCCAAAGCCCGGGAAGCGGAAGGGCAGCCCGACCTCGAGGGACTCGCCGTCGGCGGGGCGCTGCGCCCCGTCCCACAGCACGCGGGCGCCGTCGGGCAGCTCCTGCATGCCGCGCGTGAAGGTCTCGGCGCTGTAGGACTGCGCCGTGGCAGCCCCGCTGAGCGCCAGGAGCGCGCAGAGGGTCGTGGTGAACGTCTTAGTCAAGGACCAGCCTGCTTTCTCGCGCGTGGGTCACCGCGGCCGGCGCTGCGTCCGGGTCGGCCTCCGACACCACCCGCACCTGGACGTCTCCGCCGGGAGGATCCGTGGCGACTTCGAACTCGAGCACGGCGACCACGCCGTCCCCCACCGGGTCGGCCCCCGCGGGGCGCGCGATCGTGAGCGTGACCGCGCCCTGACCGGGCGCAGCGTCGAGGGTCGCGCCCGCCTCCTGCAGCGCCTGCCCGGGGTCGGCGCCGAGCAGCTGCCACGCCTCGGGGAACGAGACCTCGAGGGTCAGCTCGCGCCACTCGCGCGAGAGCGCGTAGAGGGTCACCGGCAGGCGTCGCGTCCCGCGGCGGGTGGCCCCGGGGGTCCCGAACCCGGCGCAGGCGCCGCCGCTGGCG
>JAGQRJ010000170.1 GCA_020425635.1 Planctomycetota bacterium
ATCCCAGCGCCGCGGCGCTGGCCGAGGACCTCGAGCGCCTGCTGCGCGGGGAGGGCGCGAGCGCGGCGAGCGGTGGCGCGGCAGGGCCCTTCCCGCGAGGCGTGCTCCCGGCGCTGGCCCTCGCCGGGATCGGTGTGCTCGCGGTCTGGGTGGCCCGGCTCGCCACCAGGCCCGCGCCGAGCCCGCCGCCGTCCGTCGCGCCCGAGCGCTCGAGGGTCGAACGCGCGCTCGCGACCCTCGCCGCCTCCGAAGGTGAGGCTCGCGTGCGCAGCTCAGCCCTGGCGCGGCTCAGCGCCGCCGCGGACCCCGCGCACGTCGACCACGAGGCCGTGGCGGCCGGACTCGAGCAGGCCCTCGCCGCGGAGGAAGGCACGCCCGAACTCCACCTCCTGCGCGCGCGCTTCGACCTGGCGGGGGGGACGTCGCTGCGCGTCGCCGACCTCTCCGCCTGCGCGGCGTTGGAGGTCCGCCACGTGGGCGAACTCTGCCTCGCCGCCATGGAGCGCGGGACGTCACCGCCCCTGCGCACGCCGAGCGCGCGCGCGGCCGCGCGAGCGCTCTACGCAGCCCACCCCGAGTCCAGCGCTGCGGCTTGGCTGCTCGGGGTCACCCTCTGCGCAGGCGGCGACCCGGCGGACTGCGCGCAGGCGGCGGAGGTCCTCGTGGAGCCCTCGGCGAGGCAGGCTCCCCGGGCCTACCTCGCCGCGAAGGTGTTGCGGGCCGCGGGTGAGTGCCGCGCCTTCCTCGAAGCCAGGGAGGCCCCCGCGGACGGCGGGGCGGCGCTCGTGGAGGGCCTCGAGGCGCTGCGCGCCGACCCCGAGCTGGAGGCGGCCCCGGCCGTCGTGCTGGCGCTGCTGCGCGAGGTCGTACACGAGGTGATCCTCGAGGCGGCCGCCCTCGACCTCACCCAGCGCGAGGTCCCGCTCACCGTCGTGCGCGCGTTCACCGCGGCCGGCGCGAGCCTGCGACCCGATCAACGCGCCCTCTTCGCGCTCCTGATCGACGGCATGGACGAGGCCCCTGCCGAATACGTCGCGCCTTCCTCCGCGGAGTTCGCCGCGTGGAGCGAGGCGCTGGCCGCGACGGGGGATCCGCTGCTCGGCGGCGTCGGGCTCGAGGTCTCGATTCGCTACCGGCTCGAGAACGAGGGGCCCGCCGACCCGAGCGAGCTCCTCGCGCTGCTCGGGCGCGCGCGACGGAGCGCGGCCTTGCTCGGGCCGCTGCCAGCGGACGCGACCACGTGGGCCGACCAGCGCAGCATGCGCAGCCACCACCGCCTGGCCGTGGATCGCGTGCAGCTGCACTCCAAGCTCGCCGCCGCCGCGAGCGACGAGGCGGCCCGTGAGGAGGCGCTGCGCACCGCCCGCGAGGCAGCGCTCGAGGCGCTGGAGCTCGTCGACCGCTTCGGGCTCAGCTGGCGCGCAGACATCGAGCCCGACGCGGTGATCCGGCTGTCGCTGGAGCTGGGCGACCTCGACGCGGCGGCGAACCTTGCTTCGCGGAGCAAGGCGCCGTGCGCCCTCGAGGCCGAGCTGCTCCGGCTGCGCGGGCGCCCCCGCGACGCGCTCGCGGCGGTCGAGGCAGCGCTCGCGGACCCGAGCACGGCGGCGGCCGAGCAAGCCGACCTGCGCGCGGTCCAGGCCCTCACCCTCGCGGACGTCGGGCAACTCGACGAGGCGCGTCGGGTCTTGCTCGAGCTCGGCGAAGCGTTCCTCACCGACCCCGAGGTCCTGCGGGAGCTCTGGCTCCCTTCCGCCGTCGCCAGCCAGCTCGAGCGCTGAAGGGACTCAGTCGTTGGGTCCGAGCGCTCCCGCGGCGCGCCCCACCCAGTAGGCGTGGAGGAAGTCCTGGCGCGACCAGGCGATCGCGCTCTGCGAACCGCGGAAGGGAAAGTAGGGACCCTCTTTCCACAGGTTGTCGGTGTCGTAGATCGTCCACGGGGGGTAGCCGACCAGCGACTGCATGCGGTGCCGTACGTTCTGGACGAAGTCGAATTTCCAGGGGAGGTAGGGGTACGGGGAGGCGCAGAAGCCTGGGTTGACCAGCCAGTCGATCTCCGCCGTCCCCCCGGCTAGGGGGTAGGGGATCTCCTCGAGGACCGCCTTGCCGACCTGGCCCGCCTGGGGGTCGTTGGCGAGGGCAGCGATCACGGCCAGGTTCCCTGGGCGGTTCGCCCCGGTGTGGGTCCAGGCGAAGCGCGCCCCGTGGCCCGCAGCCCGGCGCCATACGCGCTCCATGAAGTTCGGGCGGGTGCCCCCGAGGTGCAGGAAGCGGCCGAAGGTCGTGTTCGCGAGGTGCGGCCCGCTGCGACCGCTCACCTCCTGCAGCAGCCACGTTCCCTCCCCTGAGTAGAGCCAGAGCAGCTCGAGCACCGACCACAGCTTGCGCCGGTAGCGCGGGCCCCACGCCCCTCCCACGAGGCGTGAGGCCAGCCCGCGGAGCACGATCGCGTGCTTGCCCTTCTTGCCCTCTTCGTTGTGCTCGGCCAGGCGGGCCGCGCGCTGGCCGATCTCGGCCAGCAGCGGGTGACCGGGTGGGAGCACCTGCTCGGCCATGCTGAACCCATAGACGACCCCGTGGAGCATGTCGTTGTTGCCGCCGGGAATGAACTCGACCCCTGGGAGCGCCGGCGAGGGCGCCCAGCCCGGGGTCCCCGTGACCGCGCCTCGCACCGCGCGGGCGAACTCCGAGGGGACCCCGGGGGCGTCGGTCATGAGGATCAGGGCGCGGGTCCCCAGCTCCACGTTCGCCAAGGCCTGGGGCTCGCCGGTCACGCGATAACGGTAGGCCTGGCTCGCGACCCACACCCCCTGGTGCAGCCCGCTGTCGCCGTGGATCAGCCGGCCGCCGCTCGAGGTCCGACCGCCGAGCATGCCCGTGCTCGGCTCGACGTGGTCGTTGATCATGGCGGCGTCCCAGCGGCGCGCCTTCTCCGCCAGGGGCCAGCGGAAGGCGCTCGTGCGCAGGTCCTCTTCGACGAGCGCGATCGCGTCGGGGACCTTCTGGACCACCAGCAGGCGATCAGGGTGGGCCCTGCTCCAGCTGCGCCCCGTGTCGTCGATCATTTGGAAGTGCACCGCGGCTTGGAACTCGGGGCGTCCCACGTACGGCGCCAGCTCTGGCAGCGCGTGGTAGCCCCGGAGCAGGAGGAACATGATCCCGCGGGGCACCGTTCGCCGGACGGCGACGAGGCGCCGCGCGAGGGTCGGGATCGGCGGCGCCGCAGCCGACGAGCGCGTCCAGGTCTCGCTGGCCTGGGTCGCGCCCGCCGCGAGGAAGGCCCCGCTCAACTGAGTGCCCGGAGGCGGCACCGCGGGCAACGGGGTCTGCGGGGCGAGGAGCCCGGCGAGCTGCAGGGGCGTTTGGTCCCGGGGTCCCCGAGTGAGGGACCCCTGGCTGCGCACGAAGTCCGTTCGCCGGAGGTCGACGGTGACCCTCAGTCCGCCTGCTTCGAGGCGCGCTTGGCCCTCCCACGCGAGCGCCAGGATCCTCCCGTCGGGGAGCGGGCGAGCGACCTCGACCAGGCGCAGCATGCGATAGCCTGTGGCTCGGGGCTCGAGCACCGCGACGCCTGAGTAGACCCCGAGGGTCGGGTCGGTCCCGGCGACGTCCCAGCGACCCGCGAGTTGCTGCGATGAGGCCGGGCCGCAGCAAAGCAGCAGGAGCAGCGCGCCGGCTCGCAAGCCCTGAGCTCGAACCTTCATTGCGGGTCCTCCGTGCTCGCCAGCGCGGCGAAGCGTTCGCGCGCCGCGGGCCCCAGCCCGGCGGCGATCTCGGCGTCGAGCGCGCGTTGGTGGCGCTCGAGGAGCTCGGTGATCGCCTCGGGGTCGAGCGCGTCGCCTCCGCCCTCGATCCGACCCTCGACCTCCGAGAGCACCTCGGCCCAGGCCCGCACGATCGTCTGTCGCACCCGCGCTTCGGCGCCTGCTTCGAGGCCCAGCTCGCGGGCGAGCTCCCGCGCGATCTCTCCGGCGAAGGCCCCGACCTCGGACTCCTCGACGGGGGGGACGAGCAGGGGTGGCTCCGCGGCGGTGGCCGCGGGGCTCACGAAGGGGGCGGCCGGGGCGGCCGGGTGGGTCCGTCCGTCGCAGCCGACGCTCACGAGGAGCGCCGCGGGAGCGAGGAGCAGCAGGGCGCGGTGAATCACGGGGACCTCCACGCCGCGCTGGGCAAGGCCCATACCTGGCCTAAGTGGTGGCCGAGCACCGGGCTCTCGAGGTCCCTGCGACTCGTTGCAGCAGCGCTTCCCGGATCGGGGCTGGGGCGCGGAGCGGGCGGATCTGGGTGCTCGGGAGGGGGAGGGGCACCTGCTAGGATCCGCGACCGTGAGTTCTGCACACGACCAGCAACCACTCGCTGAGGTGCTGCGGTCCCTCGGCGTCGACCCGTGTGGGGAGCCGCTCCGGGCCGTGGACGCGCTGCTGGACGACCCCGTGCAGACGGCCCTCCTGGCAAACGCCCTTGCGGCGGCTGTGGCCCAGGGCGGCGCCGTCGGGCTCGGCCCGCTGCTGCTGGCCCTCGGCACCGCCCACCTGCGCAGCGGCGACCCGGCGGGAGCGCAGGACCTGCTCCGGGAGGCCGCGGTCGCCATGGCTCAGGGCGACGAGCGCGTGCGTGGGCGGCTCGCCGTGCGGCAGGCCGCGACGCACCTCGCCCTGGGCGAGGTCGGGGGGGCCCGCGCCTGCTTGGCTGGCGCCGCGACCTTGCTGCGCGCGCTCGACGCTCCCCTGCTGGGTGAGGCCAGCGGGGTGCTGGCTCAGGCGGGGGACGACCTCGCCGCCGCCGCCCTCAACGAGCTGGCGCGCGCCCGGCGGGCGAGCGCTCCAGAGCAGGGGGAGGGGCGGGTCGAGGTCCTGAGCCGCCTGGTGTCGGCCCTCAGCTCCTCGACGGCCGACACCGCGGAGCCCCTGTGGGCGATCCTGCGCGCGATCCTCGGCGAGAGCGGCGGCGACCGCAGCTGCCTCATGCTCTACGAGGGGTCGCGCCTGAGCTTCGAGCTGGGGCTCACGCGCGAGGGCGCGACCCTCGCCGCCGCGGACTTCGCCTACTCGACGACGATCGTCGAGCGCGCCCTGCAACGACGCGAACCGGTCGTCGTGCCCGACGTCACGGCGGTGCTGCCCTATGCCCTCGCGAGCAGCGCGCGGGAGCTCGGCTTGCGCGCGGCGGTGTGCGCCCCCCTGCGCGTGGGGCGCAAGCGCGTCGGGGCGTCGCACACCTTGCCTGCGCCGGCCACGCTGCGTGGGCTGGCGGGAGTGCTCTACGTCGACGCCCGCGCTCCAGGCGCCTTCGGCCCCGACGACGCGCCCTTCTTCGCGGTCCTCGCCGACTGCGCGCTGATCGCGCTGCGCGCCCGCCTCACGGCGTCGGCGCTCGCCGAGGCCGAGGCGCGGCGCCCCCCCGACGCCTCACACCGCGCGCGGCCAACCGGTCAACACGCCGCGACGCGCGGCTCGCGCGCTCCCGCCGGGCGCCCGAGCATGCCGCGGATCCTCAGTCGAGACCCGGGCATGCACGCAGCGCTCGACCTGGTCGAGCGCGTGGCGCCCAGCGACGCCGCGGTCTTGATCAGCGGAGAGAGCGGCACGGGCAAGGAGCTCGTCGCCCAGGCGCTGCACCGTTTGAGCGCGCGCCGCGCGGGGCCCTGGGTCGCGGTCAACTGCGCCGCGCTGCCCGAAGCGCTCGTGCAGCGCGAGCTGTTTGGGTACGAGCGCGGCGCCTTCACCGGCGCGGACACGTCGGCCCCGGGGCTGTTCGAGCGCGCCCACGGCGGCACGCTGTTCCTCGACGAGGTGGGGGAGATGCCCTCGCCCATGCAGGCCGCCTTGCTGCGCGCGGTGCAGGAGGGGGAGGTCCGCCGGGTGGGCGGGCAGACCGCGCGGCCCGTCGACGTGCGCCTCGTCGCGGCCACGCACCGTGATCTGCGGGCCCTGGTCGAGCGGGGCGCGTTTCGCCAGGATCTGCTCTACCGGCTGTGCGGGTTCGAGGTCCGAATTCCGCCGCTGCGCGCTCGCCCCGGCGACGTCGCCTTGCTCGCGGAGGCCTTCCTCGCCGCCGAGGCCGAGCCGCTGCGGCTGCACCCAGACGCGCTGGCGCGGCTCGAAGACCACCCCTGGCCGGGGAACGTCCGTGAGCTGGAGAACGTGGTGCGCAGCGCGGCGATCCTCGCCGAGGGCGGTGAGCTGAGCCTCGCGCAGATCGACGAGGTCTTGAGCGCGCAGCCCGCGCCCTGGCGGGAGGAGGGCGCGCGCCTGGAGGGGAGCATGGAGGAGATCGAGCGCAGGGCGATCGTCGAGCGCCTCGCCGCCTGCGAATGGAACCAGGTGCAGGCGGCGAGGAGCCTGGGGATCGACCGCAACACCCTGCGGCGCAAGATCCAGCGGCACGGGATCGCGCGCGGCGAGCGCCCCTGAAGCGCGGGCGGGGACGGACCGTCTCCCGTGAGTCGGGCTGAGCTCGCGGGCTTAGCTGTGCGCGACCGCCATGTCGTGCAGGTAGCCGCGGGTGCGCGCGAGGACCTTGTCGACGCTGAGCCCGAAATGCTCGGCGAGCTCCTCTGCCGGCGCCGAGGCGCCGAAGGTGTCGATCCCGATCCTGAGGCCGAGGTCGCCGGTGTAGCGCTCCCAGCCGAAGGTGCTCCCGGCCTCGATCGAGACGCGGGCCCCGCAGCGCGCGGGCAGGACCTCTTCGCGGTAGTCGGAGGGCTGCTCGGCGAAGAGCTTCCAGCAGGGCAAGGACACGACCCGCGTCGGGACGCCGTCGTCCGCGTGCAGGCGCTGGGCGACCTCGAGGGCCACGGGCACCTCGGAGCCGGTGGCGATCAAGATCGCCTGGGGCAGGGTGCCGGGGGTGCTCTCCCAGAGCACGTAGCCGCCCCGACGCGTCCCGCTGGCCGGCGCGTGGGTGCCGCGGTCGAGGGTCGGCAAGCCCTGGCGGGTGAGCGCGAGCAGCGAGGGGCCGTCGTGCTCGAGCGCGAGGCGCCAGCTCTCGGCGGTCTCGTTGGCGTCGGCGGGGCGGAACACGCGCAGGTTGGGGATCGTGCGCAGGGCCATCAGGTGCTCCACCGGCTGGTGGGTCGGCCCGTCTTCGCCGAGGAACACGCTGTCGTGGGTCATGACCCACACCACCCGCGTGTGCATGAGCGCCGAGAGCCGGATCGAGGGCCGGCAGTAGTCGCTGAACACGAGGAAGGTCGCCGCGTAGGGGATCACCCCGCCGTGGAGCGCCATGCCGTTGACGATCGCGCCCATGCCGTGCTCGCGCACGCCGAAGCGCAGGTTGCGCGCGCCGTAGGCGCCCTTCTCGTAGTCGGCGTCGCCGTCTATGTCGGTGTTGTTCGAGCCCGCGAGGTCGGCGCTGCCGCCGATCAGGTTCGGCGCCGCGGCGACCAGGGCCTGGAGCACCTTGCCCGACGCGGCGCGGGTCGCGAGCTTCTTGCCGACCTCGAACTCGGGCCAGCGCACGGCGGCGAGGTCGACCTCGCCCTTGAACCAGCGCGTGAGCTGGGTGCGGTCGCCCTCGGGCACCGCGCTCCAGGTGGTGTTCCAGGCCGCGCGCGCGCTCTGCCACTCGGCCTGACGCTCGCTCCAGCGCTGGCGCACGGCCGGCGGGACGAGGAAGGGGTCTTGGGGCCAGCCCATGCCCTCCTTGGTCAGCTTGAGCTCTTCGGCCCCCAGCGGAGAGCCGTGGGACTTCGAGGAGTTGGCCTTGTTGGGCGAGCCCTTGCCGATCACGGTCCGGCACGCGATCAGGGTCGGCTTCTGGTCCTGGGCGCAGGCGGCGTCGATCGCGGCTTTGACCGCGGCGCGGTCGTGGCCGTCGACGCGCGCCGTGTTCCAGCCGTAGGCCTCGAAGCGCGCGAGGACGTCCTCGGTGAAGGCGATGTCCGTGCTGCCGTCGATCGTGATCTTGTTGTCGTCGTAGAGCACCACGAGCCGGCCGAGCCCGAGGTGTCCGGCGAGGCTGGCCGCCTCGCTCGCCACGCCCTCCATGAGGTCGCCGTCGCCGGCGATCGCGAAGGTGCGGTGGCTCAGCGCCTCGGCCGCCTGCGGGAAGCGCGCCACGAGGTGCCGCTCCGCGAGGGCCATGCCGACCGCGTTGCCCACGCCCTGCCCCAGGGGCCCGGTCGTGGTCTCCACACCGCGGGTGACGAAGTTCTCGGGGTGCCCCGGGGTCTTGCTGTGCAGCTGGCGGAACTGCTTGAGCTGCTCCATGGGCAGGTCGTGCCCCGAGAGGTGCAGCAGGCCGTAGAGCAGCATGGAGCCGTGGCCTGCCGAGAGCACGAAGCGGTCGCGGGCGATCCAGTCCGGGTCCTGGGGGTCCAGGCGCAGCACCTGCGACCAGAGCACGTGGGCCACGTCGGCCATGCCCATGGGCATGCCGGGGTGCCCCGAGTTGGCCTTCTGCACGGCGTCCATCGCGAGCACGCGCAGCGTGTCGGCGCACAGCTGCTCGCGCGCCTCGCCCGTCTCCGTCGACCCGAACTCGCTCATGGCGTCTCCTCGCTCGTCCCGTGGGGCGGCCAGTGTAGCGTCCATCCCGGACGAAGGATGGCCTCCCCGCGGGGCGAGGAGCCCGCGCGGTTTACGGCCGCGCGCGGGGGTCCGCTCAGCGCACCGCGGCGTGCGGGGGCAGGACCTCGACCTCGAGGGACAGGCGCGCTTCGCCGCGGGCGACGGCGAGGCGCACGCGCTCGCCGGGGGCGCGGGTCAAGCGCCACCAGCTGTGCAGGTGGTCGTTGCTCACGATCGGCGCCGCCTCGTCGCCGACCGCGAGGCCCAGCACGACGTCGCCCTTGCGCAGGCCCGCGCGCTGGATCGCCTGCCCGTAGCG
>JAGQRJ010000171.1 GCA_020425635.1 Planctomycetota bacterium
GAGGCTGCGTCTTCTTCATAGGCCGCCAGCCTACGAAGCTCGCGCGCATTTGTCCGGGAAGAACGCGCGGGTCAGCGCGCGTCACAGGAGCGCCCGACCCTGGACCTAGCTGTCGGGCGTCGGGCAGGCATGGCCGCTGAGGCCAGCCCAGCCGGGTTCCTCCTGGGCGCCAGGGAGCTGCGGGGGTCGCGCGCCTGGCTCGAAGCCCCCAGGCCAGCGGTCCCCTGCAGAGGGTGCTACGCTTCTTCGCGGGCGGCGCGAAGGATCGGCTGCGGGAGGTGGTGTGAGGGGGTCTGCCCTCCAGATCGCGGTCGTTGCCTGGGGGTTGCTCGTCAACGCCTCGGCCGGGCGCGCCGACGAGGTGCAGGTCGCGGTGGCGGCGAACTTTCGCGCGCCCTGCGAGACCCTCGCGCGCCGCTTCGAGGCCGCCTCCGGCCACCGAATCGTGCTCAGCGTCGGCTCCACGGGCGGCCTCTTCGCCCAGATCCAACACGGCGCGCCCTGCGACGTCTTCCTCGCGGGCGACGCCCGCCGCCCCGCCGCGCTCGAGGCCGAGGGGCGCGCGCTCGAGCGCTTCACCTACGCTCGCGGGCGCCTGGTGCTCCTCGGCCGCGCCCTCGAGCGCTCGGACGCGGGCGAGCTGGCGCTGCGGGCGGGCGCCTTCACGCAGCTCGCGCTGGCCAACCCTGAGACCGCGCCCTACGGCGCGGCCGCGCGCGAGGTGCTCGAGGGCCTCGGGCTCTGGGAGCGGCTCGCGAGCAAGCGCGTCTACGGCGAGAGCGTCGGTCAGGCCTACCAGTTCGTGCGCTCGGGCGGGGCCGAGCTCGGCTTCGTCGCCTGCTCGCAGGCGGTAGCCGACGGGGTGCAGACCTACTGGCTCGTGCCCGAGGCGCTCCACGCCCCGATCCTTCAGGACGCCGTGCGCTTGACCGACGCCCCCGCGGGGCGAGCGTTCTGCGCCTTCCTCCGCGGCGCCGAGGGCCAGGCCCTGGTCGCAGCCGCCGGCTACGGCTCCACCCCAGCCCTCGCCGCCCAGGGCGGGCCGCGACCCTCCGCCTCCCCTTGGGCTGCCGTGCGCCTGACGCTGCTCCTCGCGGGCAGCTCCACCGCGATCCTGCTCGTGCTCGGCACGCCGCTGGCGTGGTGGTTGGCCCGCGGCCACAGCCGCTGGCGCGCGCCGGTCGAGGCGACGGTCGCGCTGCCCCTCGTGCTCCCGCCCACGGTCCTCGGGTTCTACCTGCTCGTGCTGCTCGGACCGGAGGGACCGCTGGGGGCGGTGTGGGAGGGGCTCGGCGGACCACGCCTGGTGTTCTCCTTCGGCGGGCTGGTGATCGGCTCGGTGGTCTACTCCCTGCCCTTCGTGGTGCAGCCCCTGCGCACCAGCTTCGCGGCCCTCGACGCCTCGCTGCTCGAGGCGGCCGCGACCCTGCGCGCCTCGCGCCTCGATCGCTGGCGGAGCGTGGTCTTGCCGCTCGCGCGCCCC
Source organism: Planctomycetota bacterium (assembly GCA_020425635.1). Classification (GTDB taxonomy): domain Bacteria; phylum Planctomycetota; class J058; order J058; family J058; genus JAGQRJ01. The sequence continues at coordinate 1,484 of JAGQRJ010000171.1, forward strand.
GGCTTCGTGACCGCCGCGGTCCTGGGCTTCGCGCACACCGTGGGCGAGTTCGGGGTGGTGCTCATGATCGGGGGCAACGTCCCGGGTCGGACCCAGGTGCTCTCGATCGCGATCTACGACGAGGTCGAGCAGCTCGACTACGCCCAGGCCCACCTGCTGGCCGGGGGCATGCTGGCCTTCTCCTTCGTGACCCTGCTCGGGGTCTACGGGTTCAACCGCCGCTTCGAGCGGGTGGGCCCGTGAGCGCAGCAGAGGTGGGTGGTCTCGAAGCCCAGGTCCGCGCGCGGCGAGGCGACTTCACCCTCGACGTGAACCTCACGCTCCCGGGGAGCGGTATCTCGTGCCTGTTTGGGCCCTCGGGCGCGGGGAAGACCACGCTCCTGCGCTGCCTGGCAGGACTCACGGAGGCCGCGGGCCGCGTCACCTGCCGGGGCGCGGTGTGGCAAGACGACGCGCGGGGCGTGCGGCTCCCCGTGCACGCGCGCCGGGTGGGCTACGTGTTCCAGGACGCGGCCCTGTTCCCGCACCTCAGCGTGGCCGGAAACCTCGACTACGCCGAGCAGCGCGTCCCCGCGGCCGAGCAAGCCTGCACCCGCGCAGACGTGGTGGGCTGGCTCGGGCTCGAGCCGCTCCTGGAGCGAGACCCGCGCACCCTCTCCGGCGGGCAACGCCAGCGGGCCGCGATCGCGCGCGCGCTGCTCAGCGCGCCGCGCCTGCTGCTCATGGACGAGCCGGTCGCGTCCCTCGACCTCGCCGCGCGCTCGGAGGTGCTCGACCACCTCCAGCGCGTGCAACGCCGCCTGGCGTTGCCCGTGGTCTACGTGACCCACAGCCCCGACGAGGTCGCGCGACTGGCCGACCACGTGGTGTGGCTCGACCAGGGGCGGGCGCGCGCGGCCGGGCCGACCCCCGAGCTCCTGGGGCGACTCGAGCTCGGTGTGACCCTCGGCGGCGACGCGGTGAGCGCGCTCGCGGCCACCGTGCGCGAGCACGACCCCGACTACCCCCAGACCGTGCTCGACTGCCCCTGGGGCCCGCTGCGGGTCGCGCGCCTCGACCGCGCCCCAGGCGAGGTCGTGCGCGTCCGCCTGCGCGCGAGCGACGTGAGCGTCGACCTCGACCCGCCAGGCCGCAGCTCGATCAGCAACGTGCTGGAGGTGCGCGTGCTCGGCATGTCGCCGCTGCAAGACGGAGAGGTGCTGGTGCGCCTGGGCGGTCCTCCAGCTGCGTCCGAGGAGGCGCTGCTCGCGCGGATCACCACCCGCTCGCGCGACCTGCTCGAGCTCGCCGAGGGCGCGCAGGTCTATGCGCGCGTCAAGGCCGTCAGCCTCTCCTGACCCCCCCTGGGGCGAGCGCCGCGGATTCCACGCCCGCCCGTTGCCAGGCCGTTCCGCGTAAGCAATGCTCGTCGGGTGCCCGACGCGCCTCTACCCCCCTCTGCCCCCTGCGGCCCCCGCCCGCTGCCGGTCGCCTCGGCCGCGCGCCCCGCCCCGCGCACGTCCCGCATGGGGCGCTACCGCGCCGCGGTCCTGCTGGGGATCCACGCGCTGATCGCGCTCCACATCGCGCACTGGCTCTCGAGCGGGAGCACGCTCTCTCCGCTCGAGCCCTCGGAGTCCATGCAGTTCTCGACCCAGGGCCTGATCAACGCGGGCTTGATCTTCTTCGCCTTGACCCTCGGCAGCACGCTGCTCCTCGGGCGCTTCTTCTGCGGCTGGGCCTGCCACCTGGTCGCGCTGCAGGACGGCGCGCGCTGGCTCCTGAAGAAGGTCGGGGTCACCCCGCGCCCGCTGCGCTCGCGCGCGCTCGTGTTCGTCCCGCTCCTCGCCGCGCTCTACATGTTCGTGGTGCCCCTCGCCCAGCGGCTCTACATGAGCGGGAGCGTCGCCGCCAAGGCGACCCACCTCACCACCGCCGGCTTCTGGGACACCTTCCCCAGCTGGCCGGTGAGCCTGGCGACCTTCGCGACCTGCGGCTTCCTGTGCGTCTACCTCCTCGGCGCCAAGGGCTTCTGCACCTACGCCTGCCCCTACGGCGGGTTGTTCGGCCTGCTCGAACCCCTGGCGCCAGGGCGGATCCGGGTCAGCGACGCCTGCTCGCACTGCGGACAGTGCACGAGCACCTGCTCCTCGAACGTGCTCGTGCACGCCGAGGTTCGCGACTACGGCATGGTGGTCGACCCCGGCTGCATGCGCTGCATGGACTGCGTGGCGGTGTGCCCGACGAACGCGCTCTCCTTCGGCTTCGGCAAGCCCGCGCTCTTCGCCAAACCGCGGCAGGACCCGGCGCCGCGCAAGGGGCTCGGCTGGCGCGAGGAGCTCGCGCTGGTCGGCGCGTTCGCGCTCACCTTCTTCGCCTTCCGCGGGCTCTTTGGCTGGGTCCCCTTCCTGTTCGCCCTGGGCCTCGCCGGCTGCTGCGCGGCCCTCGCGCTCAAGGGCCTGCACCTCGCGACGCGCCCGAGCGTCAAGCTCGGCGGCTGGCCGCTCAAGCGCAGCGCCGCGCTCACCAAGCTCGGCAGGCTCTACCTGCTCGGGCTCGCGGGCCTGCTCGTGGCCACGGCCTACGCCGGCGCGAACCAGGTGTTCGAGCTGCAGGCGGCGGCGCTGCACGAGGCGACCGCCGCGATCTCCCCGAGCTGGGAGGCGCAGCTGCTCGCGTCCTCGCGCGGCGAGCGCCCGAGCGAGGCGCAGCTGGAGCAGGTCCAGGCCGCCCTCGCCGCCAGCGAGCGCGTCTCGCGTTGGAGCCCGGTCGAGACCCCGCGCAACCAGCTCCGTCTGGCCTGGCTGCACCTGCTCGCAGGGCACGACGCCGAGACCGAGGCCGCGCTCGCGGCGCTGCTCGAGGCGCTGCCGCGCTCCGCCGACGTGCAGTTCGACGCGGGCAGCTACTACGCCTCGCGCAACCGCCCCGACGAAGCCGAGGCGGCCTACCGCCGCGCGTTGGCCCTCGAGCCCGAGGCCGGCGACGGTCGCTACTACGCCCTGGCCCAGCTGCTCCTGAGCCGCGGCCGGGTCGACGAGGCCACCGCCGCCCTGCGCGAGGGGATCGAGCACACCGACGGCCTGCGCCTGCACCACCTCCTGGGCGAGCTGCTCGCGCAGACCGGCGACCTCGAGGGCGCCGTCGCCTCCTTCGAGCGCGCCCTCGCGCGCGACGCCGAGCACCCCGAGCTCCTGCACTTCCGCCTCGGCAACGCGCTCTGCCAGCTCGGGCGTCATGCCGAGGGCGCCGCGCACTACGAGGCGATCCTGGCCCTGCACCCCGACGACCTGCGGATCCACCACGCCGCGGGCCTGGCCTGGGCCGACGCCAAGCAGCCCGCCAAGGCGCGCCCGCACCTCGAGGCCGTGCTCGCCCCTGGCGGCTTCCGCGACCCCGAGATCGTGCGCACCCTGGCCGAGGTCCTCGAGGCCCTGGGTGAAGCCGACGCCGCCGCCAAGCTCCGTGCCGAGTGGGAGGCCTTCCGCCGCGGCGAGTAGCGCGCCCTCAGCCCGCGTAGAGCTGCAGCCCCTCCGCGACCTCGTCGGCCAGGCGGAGGGTGGTCTCGAGGTCGGGGTGGCGGAGCATGACGAAGCCGTCGGAGAGCAGGGTCTGCTTCCAGTCGCGCCGGGGCGCCCCCAGGGGCCGCAGCTCGTGCCGCAGCAAGCTCGGCCCCAGGCGCCGCTCCATGGCCCGCAGGCCGGTGATCCCGCGGATCCGGCCCTGCCCCTGGGCGCGCTTGAAGATCATGGCCACGTTGTACTTCCGCTCGACCCGCGCGCGGATCGCGCCGTGGACCAGCGCCTCGCCCCAGGCGCGGTAGATGTCGAAGTCGCAGGTGCGATTCATGAGCTCGCCCGAGTTGCCCCCGGGAGGGCGCGCGGCGATCTCCCCGAACACGACCTCGTCGTCGTGGGTGTGGAACCACTCCATGTGGGTCAGCCCGGTGTCGAAGTCGAGCGCCTTCAGCACCCGCTCGCACATGGCTCGCGCCCGCTGGAAGACCGGCGCGCTGAGGTCGCGCAGCGAGATCGTCTGCGGGCTCACCGACTCCACCGAGCGCGCGGTGAGCATGTCGGGCCGATACAGCTCGACGTTGCGAAACAGGATCTTCCCCCCGGCGCAGAGCGTGTCGAAGGTGTATTCCGTGCCCCGCACGAACTCCTCGACCACGAACGCCTCTCGCCCCAGCCGCGGCAGGAGGGCCTCGAGCTCCGCCGCGTCGTCTACGCGGTGTGTGTTCGCAGACCCCGCGCCCGCCACGGGCTTCACGATCAGCGGGAAGCCCGTGTGGGCCGCGGCCGCCCGCACCTCGGCCGCGGTCTCCGCCAGCGCGTGCCGGGGGTTGCGGACCCCGGCACGGTCGAGGGCCTCGCGCATGAGGTGCTTGTCGCGAAACAAGGCGGTCTGCGTCGGCGTCAGCCCTGGCACCCCGAACGCCACCCGCAGCTCGGCGGCCAGCTCCATGCCCGCCTCCCACAGGCACTCGATCCGATCGAGCTTCACGGGCCGCCCGCCGAGGCGCACGTCCCACGCCCGCAGGGCGCGCACCAGCGCCTGCGCGTCCCAGAGCTTGGGCACGTGCAGGTACGCGGCGAGCCCCTCCCGCGCCGGTCGAGGGAGCAGGCCCTGGGGCTGATCGCCGACCCCGAGCACGCGCACGCCGGCCTGGGACAGCCCCCGCACGAAGTAGGGGATCTCGGCCGGGAATCCGGGCTGCAGGATCAAGACGTTCATGGGACCTCGCGGCACCATTCTCTCCGCTCGAGCCCAAACGGCGAGCGCCAGCGGGTCAGGAGCGTGGGCTGCACTCGCTGGACCAGGCGAACCTCAGCGACCATGCTGCCGGTGTGGAGTTCGCTGGCTACCGGATCGAAGGGGAGCTCGCCCGCGGGGGCATGGGCGTGGTCTACCGCGCCCGGGACGCGAGCGGACAGGAGGTCGCGCTCAAGGTGCTCCAGAGCCCCTCGCTCCACGCCCAGCGCCGCTTCGCGCGCGAGGCCCAGGCGCTGCTGCAGCTCGATCACCCGAACCTCGTGCGTCTGCGGCAGGTGGGCGAAGCGCAGGGCCGGGCCTTCGTGGCCATGGACCTCGTGCGCGGGGAGTCCCTCGAGAAGCGGCTCGCGGAGCGCGGCCCCTTCGCCCCGGTCGTCGCGGTGCGCCTGGCGGCGCAGGTCGCGCGAGGGCTGGGCCACGCCCACGACCGCCGGCTCCTGCACCGCGACGTCAAGCCCGCCAACGTCCTGCTCGACGAGGCGGGGCGCGCGCGGCTGACCGACTTCGGCCTGGTCAAGGACCTGGGCGCGGACGTCAGCCAGCTCAGCCGCACGGGCTCCTTCCTCGGCAGCCCCGGCTTCTGGCCTCCCGAGCAAGCCACGGGTCAGCTCAGCGCCTTGACCCCGGCGGCCGACGTCTACGCCCTCGGCGCGACGCTCTACGCGCTGCTCACCGACCGGCCCCCCTTCGTCGCGCGCTCCATGATCGAGGCCGTGAACCAGGCCGCGCACCAGCCGCCGACGGCTCCGTCGGTGCTGCGCCCCGGGCTCGACCCGCGGATCGAGCGGGTCGTGTTGCGTTGCCTGGCCAAGGACCCCGCCGCGCGCTACCCCGACGGCCACGCCCTCGCGCGCGCCCTCGAGGCCTGCCTCCACGAGGCGCC
>JAGQRJ010000172.1 GCA_020425635.1 Planctomycetota bacterium
CCCACCCCGGGCGGGAGCGGCCGGGCGGGGGTCGCGGGACTGGCAGGCGGCTGCGGACGGGCCGCCACGGGGCTCGGGCCGCTGCAGCAGCTGCAGGCGACCCGCGAGCCGCCGAGGATCACGACCTCGGGGCCCTCCTGGATCCAGGCCTGGGCCTGAACCCGCCGCTCGCCGCGGGTGTAGGTCGCGAGCACCAGGTCGCCCGGTCGCGCCCGCAGGGGCAGCGCCCGGCGCGCGCCCTTGGGCAGAGGCCGCGAGGCGTCGAAGAGCTCGAAGCCGCTCGCGGGGACGAGCCAGTCGCCCTCACGGCGCAGAGCGATCGCCGGGCTGCGGTCGACCTCGATCCGCGACTCGGGGTCGATCACGGTCACCACCAGGGAGACCGGGGTGCCGTATTCAGGGACCTCGACCCAGCCCAGCTGGGCGAGGGTGGGGTCCTGGATCGTGACGCGGAACCTTTGACCCATGGGGATCTGGGTCGGCAGCGGCCGGTCGCCACGAAACTGGGTCAGGGTCGCCACGGGCAGGACCTCGTCGGCGGCGGGGAAGGGCGCGCGCGCAGCGCCCGGGGCCGAGATCACCGAGAAGCTCCCGCCGCTCCATTCGGCGATCGCCTGCAGCAAGCGCGAGCCTCCGTCCAGGTCCTCGAGGGCCGGGCTCGGGTCGTAGCGACCGCTCTGCACGGCGTAGGTGTCGACTCGGACCTTGCGCGCCTTCTTCACGAGCTTCTCGAGCGCCGCGTAGCCGCTGCGGCTGAGCCCCGGCGCGACGACGCCGTCGCTGATCAGCACGATCCGGTCGGGCTTGCGCGCGAGGGCCGCCTTGAGCGCGTGGCCGATCGGCGAGGCGCTGGTCGCCTGGGGCTGGGCCTTCTCGAGCCACGCCCGCGAGCGCTCGAGCCGGTCGGGCGTGGCGCGCTTGCTCGCCTCGTAGAGGGCGTCGTTCGTGGTGTGGAACAGCACGAGGTCGAAGCTGTCGGCGGGCTCGAGCTGGCCCTGGAGCTCCTCGACCAGCGCGCGAGCCTCGGCCCAGCGCTCGCCGAGGCGCATGCTGCTCGTCGCGTCGATCAAGAACAGCACCCGCCCGTGCTCGCGCTGCTTGGTCTGCGGGTTGGGGCGCCCCTCTTGACCCCAGCAGAGCGGGGTCAGCAGGAGCAAAGCGGCGAGGGTCGCGGTCCGAAGTCTCATGGGGTCCTCCGGCCAGCGCACTGCAAGCGAGCGGCCAGACCCTAAGGCCCGCGCCCTCGGAGGAAGGCACCCCTGATCGGGGCTGGCCTTACGTAATCTGTCCTTGACGTGTAAACCGCTCGGCCCGACCTTTCCCTCAGCCCTTAGGTCCGTATAATCCTGCGCTTACGGCCGAGCGTCGGCAGGCTTTGGGCCAGCGCGCGAAGGAGGCAACGTGAACCAGCTGCTGGGTGTAAGGATCGCAGGGACCGGCTCCTACCTCCCCGAGCGTGTGGTCACCAACGACGACCTGAGCAAGGTCCTCGACACCAGCGACGAGTGGATCCGCTCCCGCACCGGGATCAGCCAGCGCCACTTCGCGGCCGAGGACGAGGCCGCGAGCGACATGGGGGCCGAGGCCGGCCGCAAGGCGCTCGAGGCCGCGGGCGTCGCCAAGGACGACGTGGACCTGGTGATCTGCTGCACCATGACCCCGGACCACATCATTCCCTCCACGGCCGCCCTGATCCAGCGCAACCTCGAGCTCCCCAACGCGGGCGGCTTCGACCTGAACACCGCCTGCACGGGCTTCGTCTCCGGCATGACCTGCGCCACGAGCTACGTGCGCACGGGGCTGTTCAAGAACGTGCTCCTGATCGCCAGCGAGCGCATGACGACCTACACCGACCCCACGGATCGCCAGACGGCGGTGATCTTCGCCGACGGCGCGGGCGCCGTCCTGCTGCAGCCCGCGACCGACGGGCCCGACGTGCTCGCCTGCCGCATGGGCATGCGCGGGGACGACTCGACCCTCGTGATCCCGGCCGGCGGCTCGCGCATGCCGGTGACCGCCGAGGTCCTCGCCAACCGCGACAACTACATCAAAATGAAGGGCCGCGAGACCTTCCGCTTCGCGGTGCGGACCTTCGCCGACCTGATCACGGGCACCTGCGAAGACGCTGGGGTCTCGACCGACGACCTGAAGATCGTGGTCCCGCACCAGGTCAACCAGCGGATCTTCGAGGCGGCCGCGGAGCGCTGCAAGATCACCCTCGATCGCTGCGCGGTGAACATCGACCGCGTGGGCAACACCTCGGGCGCTTCGGTGCCGATCGCGCTCGACGAGGCCGTGCGCGCCGGCAGGATCGACCCGGGGGATTTGGTACTAATGATCGCCTTTGGCGCTGGCCTGAGCTGGGCCGGCCTCCTCTTGAGGTGGTAAGCATGGCTTCCGATTTGGCATTCCTGTTTGCGGGCCAGGGCGCGCAGACCGTGGGCATGGGCAAGGACCTCTACGCGGAGTACCCCACGGTGCGGGCGCTCTACGACCGGGCAGACGCCGCGGTGCCCTTCGAGCTCAAGCGGATCTCCTTCGCGGGCCGCGAAGAGGAGCTGCGCCGCACCGACGTCAGCCAGCCCGCGATCGTGGTCCACGCCCTCGCGGGCCTCGAGGCGCTCAAGGCCGAGCTCGGCGAGCTCCCCCAGGTCTCCTTCGCGGCGGGGCTCTCCCTGGGCGAATACTCCGCGCTGTGCTTCGCCGAGGTGCTCTCCCTGGAGGACACCCTGCGCCTGGTGATCGCGCGCGGTGAATACATGCAGGCCTGCTGCGAAGCCGAGCCCTCGGGCATGGTCAGCCTGCTCGGGCTCGACGCCGACGCCCTCGGCCCCGCGATCGAGGCCGGCAGCGCCTTGGGCGTGGTCGGGATCGCGAACGACAACGCCCCGGGCCAAGTGGTGCTCTCGGGCGCCCAGGCCGCCCTGGAGGCCGCCACCGCCAAAGCCAAGGAGCTCGGCGCCAAGCGCGCCGTGCCGCTGAACGTGGCGGGGGCCTACCACTCGCAGCTCATGGCGCCCGCCGGCGAGAAGCTCGCCCGCGACCTGGCCGCGGCCACCTGGAACCTGCCGCGCGTGCCCGTGATTGCCAACGTCAACGCCCAGCCTCACACCGCCGACCCGCAGGAGATCCAAGCCGCCCTCGTGCAGCAAGTCAGCTCGACCGTCCGCTTCCGCGAGTCGCTCGAGCTCATGTTCTCGCTCGGCGCCGAGCGCTGCTTCGAGTTCGGCCCCGGGGGCGTGCTCAAGGGCCTCGTGCGTCGCGTCGACCGCAGCAAGAGCTGCCTCTCCCTCGACACGGTGGAGCAGGTCCGTGCGGCCGCCGACACGTTGCGCCAGGAGGCTCGCTAAGTGGCTGGCCGGCTCGAAGGACGAGTCGCTCTGGTCACGGGCGCCTCGCGCGGGATCGGGCGCGCGATCGCGCTCGCCTTCGCCGAGGAGGGCGCCGACGTGGCCCTGGTCGCGACCAACGAAGCCCTGCTGGCCTCGGCCGCCGAGGAGGTCCAGGGCATGGGCCGCCGCGCCCTCGCGCTGCGCGTCGACCTCGCCGACGCCGAGTCGATCAAGGACGCGGTCGAGAGCGCCAAGAAGGAGCTCGGTGGGCTCGATATCGTGGTCAACAACGCCGGGATCACCGCCGATCAGCTCCTCCTGCGCCACAAGGACGAAGACTGGGACCGGGTCATGCAGGTCAACCTCGGGGGCGCGTTCCGTGTGACCAAGGCGGCCGCCCGCTACCTCATGAAGTCCAAGGCCGGGCGCGTGATCAACATCTCCAGCGTGGTAGGCCTCACGGGGAACCCCGGGCAGTCGAGCTACGCCGCGAGCAAGGCCGGGCTGATCGGGTTCTCCAAGAGCGTCGCCAAAGAGCTGGCCAGCCGCGGGGTCACCGTCAACGTGATCGCCCCGGGCTTCATCGAGACCGACATGACCGCCGCGCTCACCGAGGAGCAGCAGGCCAAGGTCCTCGAGGGGATCCCCCTGGGCCGCATGGCCAGCGGGCGGGAGATCGCACATGCCGCAGTGTTCCTCGCGAGTGACGCGGCGGCTTATATCACGGGGGAAGTCCTCCGAATCGACGGCGGATTGGCAATGTGATTCCAATAGGGTTGGAACCACGGGTCGGGCACTATAGAATCCGGCCCACTTACAAACCCCACTTTCATGGCTCTTCACCCCTAGGAGGGGAACGTGGCTTCGGTAGCGGACAGGGTAACGGACATCGTCTGCGATCAGCTCGGCGTCCCGCGTGACAAGGTGAACCCGGAGACCTCCTTCATCAATGACTTGGGCGCTGACAGCCTCGACACCGTCGAGCTCGTCATGGAGCTCGAGGAGGAGTTCGACATCAGTATCCCGGACGAGGACGCAGAGAAGATTCGCACGGTAGGGGAAGCGATCTCCTACATCGAGAACAAGCAAGGCTCCTAGCGCCCTCAGGGCCAAGCCGCGAGGGCTGTCATGAGGCGAAGGGTAGTGGTCACGGGCGTGGGGGCGGTCAGCCCCCTCGGAGTCGGCGCGGAGGCGCTCTGGAGCGGTGTGAAAGCCGGTCAGAGCGGAATCGGGCCGATCACGCTGTTCGACACCGGGGACTTCCCGGTGACGTTCGCGGGTGAGGTCTCTGGGTTCGACCCAGAAGCCTACTTCGAGAAGAAGGAGGTGCGGCACCTCGACCGGGTCACGCAGTTCGCCATGGTGGCCAGCCGCGAAGCGGTCAAGGACTCGGGCCTCGACCTCGGGGCCGAAGATACGACCCGAATCGGGGCGATCATCGGCAGCGGGATCGGCGGGCTCGACACCACCGAGAAGCAGGTCCTCACCCTCCACGAGCGCGGTGTGCGCCGGGTGACCCCGTTCCTCGTGCCAATGATGATGATCAACGCCCCCGGAGGCCAGGTCGCGATCGACCTCGGGCTCCGCGGACCGAACATGTGCGTCTCGTCGGCCTGCGCGTCGGCGAACCACGCGATCGGGCTGGCGTTGCACCACATTCGCTACGGCCAGGCCGACGTCCTCCTCGCGGGAGGGTCCGAGGCCGCGCTCACGCCGATCGGGCTGGCGGGCTTCTGCTCGGCGCGCGCGCTGAGCAAGCGCAACGACGACCCCCAGGGGGCGTCGCGGCCCTTCGACGCCACCCGCGACGGCTTCGTGTTCGGCGAGGGCGCGGGCGTGCTCGTGCTCGAAGAGCGCGAGCGGGCGCTCGCGCGCGGGGCGCGGATCTACGCCGAGATCTGCGGCTTCGGCAACACCGACGACGCGTTCCATATCACCGCGCCCCACGCCGAGGGCGACGGGGCGGCGCGCTCCATGGCCGAGGCGCTGAGGGACGCGGAGCTCTCGCCGAGCGACGTGACCTACATCAACGCCCACGGGACCTCGACCGAGCTCAACGACAAGCTCGAGACCCTCGCGATCAAGCGGGTGTTCGGGGACCACGCCGCCAAGCTCGCGATCTCCTCGACCAAGTCCATGGTCGGCCACCTGCTGGGGGCCTCGGGAGGCGTCGAGAGCGTGGTGTCGGTCAAGGCGATCTTCGAGGGGGTCGCTCCCCCCACGATCAACCTCAACACCCCAGACCCCGAGTGCGACCTCGATTACGTCCCGAACACGGCGCGGGAGCTCAAGATCGAGGCCGCAGTCTCCAACACCTTCGGCTTCGGCGGGCACAACGCCTGCCTGGCGTTTCGTCGCCACGCGTGACGTTGCTACCACGAGTTAGCAAAGAAACGGGCTATGCCGTCTGTCGTGAGCTTGATCGCGCGGACAACAACGACTACATAATCGACATGCTTGCGCGTTTGGAGGGTGAAAATCCCTGCGTGGCCGAGTTCGTGAGTCGCCTGGCGATTCAGAACGAGGACCCCGTAGGGTTGGCGACAGCAGCGCTGCTCGTGTATCGCCTGCTCGAAAGCCAAGCAGAAGCCGACATGCTGAAGGCTCAGCTCGCGGCGGACGGACCATTTGGTGCAGGGGGCAAATCAACGCGGTGAAGTTGACGCTGACGTTATCGGGTCGCACCCTTGAGCGCTACGATTTCGAGACCTACGAGCGCGTCCGGGTGGGCCGCAGCGAGGACTGCGAGATCACCATCGACAACCTCGGGGTCTCGCGCTACCACGCAGAGATCGTGCGCAAGGACGGGATCGACGTCCTGCGCGACCTGCGCTCGAACAACGGGACCTTCGTCCTCGGACGCCGGATCGACAGTCACAACCTGAACGACGGCGACGAGATCTCGATCGGGAAGTTCACGCTCGCTTACGTCGCGGGCGAGGGCGCCAAGGCGGCGGCCGCCGCGGCCCCCCCCGACGCCGCGGCCCCTCCCGGCGGAGGCGACGACTTCGGCGGCATGACCATGCAAATGGATCAGGCCACCCTCGCGGCGCTGCAGCGGGAGAAGGCCTCCCGCGTGCGCGGCTACCTCGTCATGGAGACGCCCGAGGGCAAGAAGAACCTGTTCCTCGAGAAGTCGACCTTCATGTTCGGCAAGGCCGAGGACGCAGACGTGAAGCTCGGCGGCTGGTTCTGCCCGCGCAAGGTCGCGATCATTTTCCGCGACGACTCCGGCTTCCGCCTGATCAACGTCAGCCCGAAGCCCGAGGGCGTGACCGTCAACGGCAAGCCCGTCGACGACGTGCGCCTCGGAGACAACGACCAGATCGTGATCCGCAACGCGCGCATGATCTTCATGCGCGGCACCCCTGTCGGCTAGCGAACGCGCGGCAGACCGCTCCTTGAGCCGCCTGTGGCCCCACGGCTGGACCTCCGCGCCCCGGGGGCCTCGACGGACGCGCACGCGTCGGGCACGATAGAGCCGTGAGCGATTCTCCCTCCAGCGACGCGAGCCCCCAGGCGCGGAGCCGCGGCTCGATCTTCGAGGACCCCGAGGTCTTCCTGCTCGAGATCATGGACCGCGCAGACGACCGCCTCGGCACCGGCGCAGCCGAGGTGATCGGCGCGGTCGCCGGCGCCGCTTTGGCGCTCTTCGTGCCCTTCGCCCACGGGATCCTGCTGCGCGGCGTGATCGGCTCGGCGATCGGAACCCTCGTCGGCAAGAAGATCGCCGAGCACGACCCGGTCTGGTTCCGCAAGCGGCTCGAGCTGGCCCTCGAGCGCTTCGAGGAGATCAACCGCTTCTACACCAACGAGCGCTGCACTCGCCGCGCCCGCGACGAATACGTCGAAGACCTGATCGAGCGCTTCTTCGACACCGGCGACTCGCTGCTGGAGTAGGGCTACCCTTCCATTTGCTTGGCGTAGCGGGCGAGGGTGTTGCGGTCGATCCCCAGGATCCGCGCCGCTTCGCTCTTGTTCCCGTTCACGCGCTCGAGCACGCTCTGGGTGTAGAGCAGCTTGACCTCCTCCAGCGTGCGCACGCCCCAGCGCGCGGTGAGGTCGCCGCCCGCGGCGCTGCCTCCGGCCTGATCGGGGAGCATGGCGGGCTGGCCGGCGATCACGCGGTTGGTCGCCGCGCGCAGCTCGCGCACGTTGCCGACCCAGGCGTAGCCCTCGGTCTGGGTCACCAGCGACTCGAGCACCTCCTCGGCGATCGTGGGCCAGGCCGTGAGGTCGATCTCCATGGCCACGAAGTGGCGTACGAGCTCGGGCAGGTCCTCGAGCCGCTCGCGCAGCGGCGGGCAGTCCACGCGCAGCACCGACAAGCGCTCGAGCAGGTCGCGACGAAAGACCGAGCCGTCTTCGCGTGGCTGCGTCAGGTCGCGGTTGGTCGCCGCGAGCACCCGCACGTCGACCCGCTGCTCGCTGTCGGAGCCGACTGGGCGGATCGTGCCCTCCTGCAGGGTGCGCAGCAGGCGCACCTGGACGTCGTGGCTCGCGTCGCCGATCTCGTCGAGGAAGAGCACGCCCCCGTTGGCCGCGGCGAACAGCCCGCTGCGGTCAGCGGTCGAGCCGGTGAAGGCCCCGCGCACGTGGCCGAAGAGGTCGGAGTTGGCGAGGTTCGGGGTCAGCGCGGCGATGTTCGCGGTCACCCAGGGGGGCTCGGCCCCGTCGGGGTCGAGGGATCCACGCCCGGAGGCGATCGTGTGGGCCACGATCTCCTTCCCCGTGCCCGGCTCCCCGGTGATCAGCACCGAGAGCCGGTGCGGCGCCTTCAGCGCCAGCGCCTTGCGCACGTCGTCGGTGAACACCGCGCGCCAGGTCTGCGTGCGCAGCTCGTCCATGACGGGCGAGCGCCCCACGAGCCCAGCCAGCGCCGCGGCGACGTCGTGTCCGCGGCGCGACCACGCGAAGATCGCGCCCACCCGAGACTCGAGCAACGGCAAGGCCGGCACGAGGCGCTCGATCAGCCTGCGCACCTCGCGCAGGTTGGCGAGGTTGATCGCCGCATGCAGCCCGAGGGCGAGCGACCAGTCGAGCAGCGCCTTGCGCACCACGGCCTCGGAGGGCTCTCCGGCCAGCGCAGCCTTCCAAGCGCCGACCGCGTCGGCGGGCCGCTTGAGCCGAAACTGGGTGCGCAGCTCCGTGTTGAGGCGCCGAGCCTCGCCGGTGTGCGGCGCGGTGCGCAGGCGCAACTCGGCGAGCAGGTCCAAGGCGGCCTGCGCGCGGTCGGGGGAGAGATCGCGGGGTTCTTCCGCACCTGGTGACGCCACCGGGGCATGTTACAGCATGCCCCCGGAGGTCCCGTAGGGGTGGCTGTTAAAGAGCCACAAAGCTCTACTTCAAAACGGCTTAGCCCCCTGCGCCCCAGGTGTTTCCCAGGCAGGCTGGCATGCCAGGTGCTAGGCTCGGGGTGGAGGCGCCATGGATCCCACCGAACCGACCGTCGATCCCGCTCGCCGCGAATGCTCGTTCGCCGGCCTGCGCTACACCGCAGACCCCTGCCCCGACGCCAGCCGCGGCGACCTGTTCAAGTCCGCCGCCGTCGGCGGCGGCCTCGGCTGGGGCGTCAGCTTCCTCCTCGGCGCCAGCCCCCTCGGGCGCCTGGTCGGCGTCACCGCCGGCGCCCTGCTCGGAACCTACGCCTCGCGCCACCACGTCTACGTCGACTGGGACCCCGACCGCCTGCGCTACGGCAGCGGCCGCGGAGACGGGCCCTCGCCCGACGCCCCCCTCCCGCCCTCGCCCACCCAAGGGGTCTTCTAATGAAGTCGCTGCGTCTCGCGCCGTTGGCGCTGTCTCTGCTCCTCGTCGCCTGTGGCGGCGCGGACCCCCGCACCCCCGTGCAACCGGACCCCGCGGACGAGATCCCGGCCAACGTCGACGAGCTCGTGATCGACCTCGTCGACGGCCGCCCGCTCAGCGAGCTGACCGAGGTCTACCCGCTGCTGAAGCAGGCTCACTGGAACAGCGACGAGTCGGCCGACGAGGGGATCGCGGTCGCCACGGTCGCCCGCGAGGCCATGGGCGAGCTGCTCGCCAAGCTGCGCCAGGACCCCGACGTCGAGGCCGCAGAGCCGAACCTGCGCTACTCGATCGAGCCGGGCGCGCTCAACCAGGACGTCGCGGCCGCGGACATTCCAGACGACGAGGAGCACCCGGCCCTCGACGGCTTCCCCAACGACGCGCTCTACGGCCGGCAGTGGAACATGTCCATGGTCCACGCCCGTGAGGCCTGGCGCTTTGCCAAGGGCGAAGACGTGATCGTGGCGGTGATCGACACCGGCGTCGCCTACGAGGACGCCAAGGGGCTCTGGGCCCCCGACCTCAAGCGCACGCGCTTCGTCCCCGGCAAGGACTTCATCGACGACGACGACATCGCCGCCGACGACAACGGCCACGGCACTCACTGCGCCGGCACGATCGCGCAGTCGACCAACAACGAGATCGGCGTGGTCGGGCTCGCCCCCGAGTGCAAGATCATGCCGCTCAAGGTGCTCACCGCCGAGGGCTGGGGCACCACCTCGGACATCGCCGACGCGATCCGCTTCGCCGCCGACAACGGCGCGCACGTGCTCAGCCTCTCTCTGGGCGGCGGCGGCTACAGCCGCGTGCTGGCCAGCGCGGTGCAGCACGCCCGCGACAAGGGCTGCCTGGTCGTCTGCGCCGCGGGCAACGGCGGCCGCGGGCGGGTCGAATACCCCGCCGCCTACCCCGGCGCGACCGCGGTCTCGTCGGTCGGCCCCACCGGCCAACTGGCGTTCTACTCCAGCTACGGCAAGCAGTGCTTCATCGCGGGTCCCGGCGGAGACAAGTCGAAGTCGGCCACCGACGGCGTGCTGCAGAACACCCTCGACTTCAACCGCCCCGGCAAGACCCACTACGCCTACTACCAAGGCACGTCCATGGCGACCCCGCACGTCGCCGCCGCCGCCGCGCTGCTCTACTCCGCCGGCGTGACCGACCCCGCCGCGGTCGAGGCCCTCCTCGCCAAGACTACGCTCACCCCGCCCGGGGTGACCCAGGGCAGCTGGACCCCCCAATACGGACACGGGATCCTCGACGCCGGCGCCGCGGTGCGAGCTGCGATCTCGACCCCCGGCTGGTGGACCCTGGGCCTGACCGGCCTGCTCGTGGGCCTCACGGTTCTGCTCAGCGACCGCAAGCACCTCAAGCTGCCCCTCCTCGCTGCGGGCGCGGTGGCCGGCGGCTGCGGCCTGTTCTTCCTCGAGTCCTGGGGGGTCGGCGAGCTCCCGCTGGTGGGTCCCTTCCTCGTGCACGGCATGGCCGATTGGGACCTCGTCCTGTTCGGCGCGCGCTGGCACTGGACGCCCTTGTTCGCGAGCGCGTTGATCCCGGCCTTCCTCGCTTACACCTTCCACGCCAAGCCGTGCACCCGGGCGCTCACCGCCGGGATCGCCCTCGGCTGGACCGCGCGCCTGGTCGCGGGGATCCTCGTCCCCTTCTCGGACGTGCGCTTCGTCCCCGGGCACGGGGTCCTCGACAGCGTCTGGCTCGGCGCCAACGCGGTGCTCCTGCTCGGCGTGATCGCGGCCTGCCTGCGCCTCGGGCGCGGCAAGGACGCGCACCGGGTGACCCTGTGAAGCTGAAGGGCACGATCGAGCGCGTCGACCTGGGCATGGGCGGCTGGGCGCTGGTCACCGACGACGGCCGACGCTTCGCGCTCATGGGCAAAGGCCTCAGCCCCGGCCCCGCCGAGGTCGAGGGCGAGGTCGTCACCGACGCAGCGGGCTTCGGCATGACCGGCGCCCCCGCGTTCAAGGTCAGCCAGGTCTCCCCTCAGAGCTAGCCCGAGGGCCTAGCCCTTACCCTTGGTGAACACCCACTTCCCCGTAGCACGGCTCTTCTTCTTCTTCTTCGGCTCGGGCTCCGACGCGCTCCCTGCGCTTCCGGTCCCTGGCCCCGGGTCCGCCACACCCCCGCTGCCTTTGGTGAAGGTGTAGGAGGAGCCCTCGGCGGCCGAGGAAGGGCACTGCGTGCAAGGCCAACGATTGACGTTCTTGGGCCGCTCCCTCACCCCTCCCGCGAGCGCGGCGACGAAGTCCACCAACTCACCGGCGAAGCGCTCTCGCGCTCCCGGATCAGCCAAGGACGCCGCGACGACGATCGGGGCGTCGAGCCCTGGCTTCAGCCCGGTCGAGGCCGCGCAGAAGGGGAGGAGCAGCGGGCTCAGCGGCACCCGGGCCACCCCGCCTAGCACCTCGGCCCGCCCCAGGAGCAGCGGAGCTTGCACCCCCAGCGCGTCGGCCTCGACCACGCGCAGGGTGCTCGAAGTGGCCTCGATCCGCGCCCAGCGCCTCGCCGCGCCCGCCGAGTCCGCGGTCAGGCGGCAGCGTCCGTCGACCAGCTCGCCCACCGCCTCGGTGATCGTCAGCGCGCCGACCTCGCGCTCGAGCACGACCCGCGCGCCGCTGAGGGGCGTCGAGGCGCCCGCAGGGACCTCGACGACGACATCGACGTCCAACGCCTCCGCCTGCAGTGGCAGGCAGAACGCCGCCGACAGACCTAACCAGGTTCGCAGTTGCATGGGCTCGGGCTCCTTCCAACCGCCCCCGAGCACGTCGCCAGCCGACCCTAAGCCCTGCCGCGGTCGTGGCGGAATCCGCCGAGACGGCTCAGCGGCCTCCCGCCGGCGGAATTCCCTTCCCAGCCAACGTTCCCGCTAAGCTCTCCGTGTGGTTGATTCACCCCAGCTCGAGCTCCACCTCGTGTCGTCGACCGTGGGCGCTGGCGACCCCGTCCGCGGACGCGTGAGGCTCGTCGTACGCCACCCTGCCGAGTTCAGCAGCGTCACCCTCCAGTGGGGCATGCGGGGGGGACCCGGCGGGGCCTGGCGGTATCTCCCGCAGCGAGAGCTGGCCGCGCGAGCGGAGCTCCACACCCTGGTGCCCGCCGCCCACCAGCTGGCCTTCGAGGTCGAGGCCCCCCGCTACCCACCCAGCGGCGGAGGCAAAGTGGTGCAGGTGACCTGGATCCTGGAGGTCGTCGCTTGGCGCGGCCCCCGGGGCGCCGAGCGGGCGACGCGCACCGTGACGATCCAGCCCAGCTCGGCGCCGGTCCCCGAGGCCGACCGCGCTCGCTTCGCGGGGCGCTCCCTGGATCTGGAGAGCCGAATCGGCCCCCGAGCGCTGGGGTCCCTGATCTCCCTGGGGGCCTTCGTGGTCTTGCAGGGCGGAGTCGTCCTCCTCAGGGGCCAATGGCTGACTGGCCTGGCGCTGATCTTCGCGCCTCCGCTCGCCTTCGCGCTCTGGATCGGCGCCCGCGCCGCGTGGAATCGCCTGGCCCGCACGCACATCGGCGACGTGTTCGTCAGCGTGCCCAAGGTCGCCTACCTCGACCAGGGCGGGTTCCCCGTGGAGGTCCACCTGGACCCCGAGCTGAAGGCGGACGTCGGGCGAATCACGGCGACCCTGGTCGGCGGCGAGGCCCGAGTCGTGCGCGAGGGTCAGGCCAAGCGGGACACCCGCCTGGTCAAGCGCTCGATCACCCGCAGCGAGGTCTCGCTCCAGCCCGGGGCGAGGCCCGGCGTGTGGACGAGCACGGTTCCTCTCCAGGAGCGCCTTCCGGCGAGCCTCGACCTGGGCTACGACGGCAAGATCGACTACTGGGTCGAGGTGGCGATCCAGATCCCCAGCTGGCCCGACTGGTTCCACCGCTACCCCGTGAGGATCGAGCGCGTGTCCCCCCGAGCGCCGGTGCAGATCCGCCTCGGAGCCACGCGGGCCCAGAGCTCGTGTCCCTACTGCCGAGACACCCTCGAAGGCCTCCCGCGCGAAGCGCTCCTGCAGTGCGGCGACTGCAAGACGGTGTTTCACGCAGAGTGCATTCACGAGCTGCGCCGCTGCACGACGCGGGGCTGCTCGCGGAGCCAAGCCCACGAGCGCGCCCGCGCGTGAGCGCGGCCAGGGCCTGACCGGCTAGCCCGCACCACTCACCCCTTCGTGGCGAGCTTTGCGG
>JAGQRJ010000173.1 GCA_020425635.1 Planctomycetota bacterium
GAGACCGAGACCGAGACCGAGACCGAGACCGAGACCGAGACCGAGACCGAGACCGAGACCGAGACCGAGACCCGAGACGCAGCGCCTGCGGCCCGTTGGGGGTGAGACCGAGCAGCTTAGCTGCGAGGTCGAGGGGGCCTCGGAGAGGCCCCCTGGAAACAAGTCGAGGGGGCCTCGGAGAGGCCCCCTGAAAACAGGAGAGGCCCCCTGAAAACAGGTCACTTGCCTGGGGAGTCGAGCGCCTGCAGGTAGCGGTAGAGCCGCTCGTAGTCGCTGTCGAAGAGCTGGCCCTGGAAGCCCGGCATGGCGCCCTTGCCCTGGGAGACCTGGGCCTTGAAGGCCTCGGCCTCGAGGCGCAGGGGGCGCAGGCTCGCGACCGCGCCGGCGCCCTGGGCGTCGGGGCCGTGGCAGGAGGTGCAGTAGCGGGCGTAGAGCGCGGCGCCGTCGAGGCGGCCTTCCCGGTGGCGCCGGTCGCGTTGGGAGAACACGACCCCGAGCGCGACGGTCACGACCACGATCACGAGCGGGAGGCCGAGGGCGATCAGCTTGCCGGCGATCGCGGACTGGTGGGGCTGCGCGTGCTCGGGGGGAGGCTCGGTCACGGAGTCAGTCTACCGCCCCGGGACGGGGATCCTCGACCTGGGGTCTACTCGCCGCGGAGGAAGTGAAAGGGCTCCTCGTGCTCGTAGAACAGCTGCGCGATCTTCTTGGCCACGGCGTCGGTCAGGCCGTTCTTGGCCTCGTCGGGGTCGAGGAAGCTCTCGCCGTATTGATCGAGGTAGGTCTCGGGGTAGCGGGCCAGGATCTCCTCCTGAGCGACGAATCTCCCACCCTCCTCGCGCAGCAGCTCGGGCAGCCCGGCCTTGCGGCGCGCTTCGTTCTGTTTGCGGATCCGCTCGGCCTCGCGCTCGTCGTCGGCTTCCCGGGTCTCCATGACCTTGAACAGGCGCACGTTGGCGCGGGCCACCCCCTGCACGATCCCGACGCCCTTGTCGTCTTGAGGGTCCCAGTGGGTGAGCTCGGCGACCACGACGTAGTCGGCGCCGGTGAGCGCGGCCACGTCCTTGGCCTTGAGCAGGGTCCAGTCTTCGACGGTGGAGAGCCCGATCACCTCGCGGTAGGGGCGCACGATGAACTCGCCGTTGTTCGCGAGCAGGGTGCTCGCGGTCTCCGCGATCCGGTGCCCGACGTCGACCGAGTCCCAGGCGTTGCTCACGCCTGGCTCGCGGACGGGCATGACCACCACGGCGGCGTCTTCGTCGATCTCGTAGATCGGTTCGACGGTGTTGTCGTTCGAGCTGCAGCCGGCGAGCGCGACCAGCGCGGCGCCCAGGATCCAAGGACACTTCATGGCCAGAGCTTACCCGGGGGGGAGTCACGGGGGCGTCACGATTTCTCCTCGTCCGCTCCTCGCGCCCTTTGGGAGGGCGCCGTGGAGCCGACTGGAGCCTAGCCGGGGAGGTGAAAAATACTTACGATCCCGGCCAAAGGAGCGGCCATGTCCACTCAGCTGACCCAGGTTCGTAAGGGCAACGTCGTGAAAATGGACGACGACTTCTTCAAGGTCGTCGACATGCACCACAACACCCCCGGCAACAAGGGCGGGATCGTTCAGCTCAAGCTGAAGAACCTCAAGACCGGGGCCCACATCAACAAGCGCTTCAACAGCACCGACTCGATCGAGACCGCCTACCTCGACCGGCGCAGCTGCCAGTACCTCTACCAGGAGGGCGACGGCTACGTGTTCATGGACAACGAGAACTACGAGCAGTTCACCCTGCGCGAAGACGTGCTCAACGACGACATGAAGTACGTCGCGCTGAACATGGACGTCAAGGTTGCCTACCTCGACGGGGTCCCGATCGAAATGGAGCTGCCGGCTTCGGTGGTCCTCGACGTGACCGAGGCCGAGCCCGCGATCCGCGGGAACACCGCGACCAACGTGACCAAGCGCGTGGTGTGCAGCACCGGACTCGAGGTCAAGGCGCCACAGCACATCAACGCAGGCGACCGGATCACCGTGGACACGCGCACAGGCGACTTCCTCGGCCGCTCGAAGGAGTGAGCGCCCGCGAGCAGCCGGCCCTCGTGGGGGCGAGCCATTCGCGGTCGAACGCACTGCAACCTGGGCTGCCCCCAGCGGGCTCGCCGACCCGCCCTGTGCTAGAGTTCAAGCACATGTCCGAGCGAGACGAACCTCCGGCGGTACGACTGAGCTACGGCGAACGCACGTTCACCGTGGTCAAGGGTCGAGTGCCGCTGCGGGTGGGGCGTCACCAGGAGAACGACCTGGTGCTGCGCGACTCCCTCGTCTCGCGCTTTCACGCCACGATTCGCTGGGACGCGGACACCTCCACGCCCATGCTCTACGACAACGGGAGCCAAAACGGCACGACCCTCAACGGCGAGCCCGTCCGCGGGCAGGCCGTGGCGATCTCCGACGGAGACCGGATCCAGATCGGGAGCGCGCGCTTCGACGTCGAGCTCCTCGGCGAGGAAGAGGGCGCCCCGGCGCTGATCGAGCGCACCTCGGACAGCGTGACCCTGTTCTCGGATCGCGGGCCAGAGATCGGGGGAGAGTTCAACGAGGGGCGCAAGCTCCACGACGTCCTCCAGCAGCTCGAGGTCGAGCAGCGCTCGGGCACCCTGCACATCACCTGCCGGCCCGACGCCTCGGGGGCGGTCCAGGGGGGGCAGGTGACGGTGTGCCTCGGGCGCCTCATGGCCGCCACCTGGGGGGACCTGAGCAGCAGCCGGGCGCTGGACGTCATGCTCAGCCAGACGATCAAGCTCGGCGCCTACAACTTCTCGCGCGAACTGGATCCGACCGAGTTCCCGCTGAACATGTGGTATTCGGACTTCCTCCGCTTGCGCAACGCGGAGGGGCAGGTCACCCGCTCCATGAGCAGCGAGGTCTCGGCGGCCTTGCGCCGCGTCGCCCGCGAGCGCCGCGACCCCTGAACGCACAAGAGGCCGCCTGCGCTGCAGGCGGCCTCTCGCGCTCGGCGGAGCTGAGCGCCCGAGCGCCTGTGCTGCAGGCGGCCTCTCGCGCTCGGCGGAGCTGAGCGCCCGAGCGCGGGTTAGCGCCGACCTCGGCCGCCGCCCTTGCCGCCCTTGCGGCCGCCCTTGCCGCCGGGGCCGCC
>JAGQRJ010000174.1 GCA_020425635.1 Planctomycetota bacterium
CGGCCTGGGCCTCAGCGGCGGCCTGGGCCTCGGCCTCGGCGGCGGCCTGGGCCTCAGCGGCGGCCTGGGCCTCGGCCTCAGCGGCGGCTTGGGCCTCGGCCTCAGCGGCGGCTTGGGCCTCGGCGGCGGCGGCGGCCTCGGCCTCCGAGGTGTCCTGGAGCTTCGGCGCAGGGCCGATCTCGCCGGAGTCGGCGGGGGCGATCGCGGCGGCCTCCAGGTCGGCGAGCTTGGGCGCCGGCTCCGGGCGAATCAGGATCTCGCCGACGTTGATCACCTCGTCCGAGGCGGACTTCGCCGTGTCGTCGTCGAGCTGGATCAGCTCGATCGCCGAGCCGATTCCGGTCTCGTCGGTCTTCTTCGCCAGGTCTTCGAGCCAGGCCGCGGTCTCGGCGTCTTTGCTCTTGGCCTTCGCGGCGGGCGCGGGCGCCGGCGTCGCCTCGCGGGGGGGGAGCTCTCCGCGCTTGCGCGCGAGCCGCTCTGCCAACTGCCTGCGCTTCTTCTCGACGGGGTCTTCCAACCGTCTCAACTTTCCGGGATCAACCACGCGTTGACGTTAGCCGAAATGCGCCCTCGTTCGCCACCACCCCGAGCCCCGAAATCGGAGTTCTTCAGCGCGGCGACTCGAAGGCGCCTGCGCACGCCACGACCGCGGTCAGGGCCTCTGCGCTCGCGCGCAGCGACGGGGTCAGGGCCTCGGTCAGCTCCGCCGGCCCGACGAGCAGGACCTCGTGGTGGGCGCGCGGGAGGACCGCGTCGGCCGGGACGCGACCCACGAGCAGGCGCTGCGCCGGGCTCAGGCGCTGCGCGAGGCCGCGGCGCAGGCTGCCGTATTGCTCGAGGTGCCCAGCGCCGCGAGGGGCCTTGTTGAACAGGTAGGCCAGGAGCACCCCCGTGGGGGCGAGGGCCTCGAGGGCCTGGGGGAGCAGCGTGCCCCACTCCGACTGCAGGTCGTAGGGGTCTACGTGCACGAGGTCGTAGGCTGCGCCGCGCGCGGCGAGCAGCGCGGCGGCGCCGTCTTCGACCTCGAGCACCTCCGCGGGAGCCCCCCAGGCGCCGCGTCGAACGGGGTCCTTGTCGAACACCGCGAGGCTCAGCGCGCTGGCTCCCCGCGCGCCGAGGAGGCCGGCGGTCGACGCCAGGGCACCTTCGGCTCGGAAGGCGGCCTGGGCCGCCGCGAAGCGCGGGCAGGCGGCCGGGAGGGCGTCGAGGCGCGCTGCGCTCGCGGGCGAGAGCGGGTAGCGCGGCGCCCCGGCGAAGGGGTCGAGCACCCGCAGCGGGGCGCGGGGCAGGAGCGCCTCCAGCGCGATCAGCGCCCACTCGCCCTTGAGCACGTCGCCCCAGTTGCCCGGCTCGTAGCGCAGGCCGGCGTGGCGCGAGGGGTCACGGTCGCGCCAGGACCAGCCCTCAGCCACCCTCGACCTCGAGCAGCGTCCGCAGGACCCGCGCCAGGTGCGCGTAGTGCTCGATCCGGTTGTAGAGCTGGGCCGAGATCCGCACCAGTCGGTGGGGCCGCCGGGGCCACGAGGGCACGGGCACCTGCACGCCGTGCGCGCGCAGCGCGAGCTGCAGCGCAGGCTCCCGCGGCGGCGCAGCGGGCTTGGGGTCGTCGGGGAGAGGCACGCTGGCCAGGCTGCCGAGGGCCGACTCGGGGCAAGGCGGCTCGACCCCCAGGGCTTCGCACAGGAGCGCGCGCCCCTTGCACATGAGGTCGTGGTTGCGCCCGCGGATCGCCGACCAGCCGCCGGGGACGAGCTCCGCCATGTAGCGCAGCGCGAAGGGCACCGTGAGGTAGGCGCTCGGGTCGAGGGTCCCCGTCCAGCCGAACTCGAGCTGGAAGCGGCTGTGCGCGGCCAGGGGCAGCGTGGCGCCGTGGCTGATCGCGAGCGGACGCACCCCGGGCTGCAGGTCACGACGCACGAAGAGGAACGCCGAGCCCTTGGGCGCGCAGAGCCACTTGTGGCAGTTGCCGGTGTAGTAGCCGGCGCCCAGCTCGGCGAGGTCGAGGTCGAGCATGCCAGGGGCGTGCGCGCCGTCGACGAGGGTCTCGACCCCGCGCTCGCGCAGCGCCGCGACGAGGCGCTCGACGGGCAGGATCACCCCCGTGGGGCTGGTCACGTGATCGATCAAGAGCAGCCGGGTGCGCGGGGTGACCTGCGCCAGCACCGAGTCCACGATCGCCTCGGGGTCGGCGAGGCCAGGGAAGCTCACGGGCACGACCACGACCCTCGCGCCGCTGCGCGCGGCGACGAAGTCGAGCGCGTTACGGCTGGCGGTGTACTCGTGGTCGGTGACCAGGAGCTCGTCTCCCGCGCTGAGCGTGAGCGAGCGCAGCACGCTGTTGACCCCGTGGGTCGCGTTGGGCACGAAGACCACGTCGCCCGGGTCTGCGCCCAAGAACGCAGCCAGCTCGGCGATCGCCGCCGGCAGCAGCCCGGGCAGGGTCTCGACCATGAAGCGCACGGGCTCGCTCTCGAGCTCGGCGCGGATCTCGTTTTGCGCCTCGAGCACCGCGATCGGGCAGGCGCCGAAGGACCCGTGGTTGAGGAAGGTCACGTCGGGGTCGAGGGCCCACAGCTCGGGGTCTACGCCGAGCACGTGCGCCTCCCCTGCGGGGCGCAGGCCACTGCTCGCGCTGGGAAAGGGGCCGGCATGGCGCTCAGTCGAAGGTCTGGTCGGAGCCGCGGTAGGCCATTTTGAGCGTCTGCTCCTGGGTGTCGACCACGTTCCCGCCTGCGCTCAGGATCTCCATTTTCACCCGCACCTTGTAGGTCTTGCCGTTTTGGAACTCGGCGAAGGCCTCCTCGAGCGGGATCAGCCAGGTCTCGTGCTCGCGCTTGAGCTGCGCCTGGGTGAAGGTGCGCTGGGTGATCCGCTTGTCGGGCAGCAGCAGGCGCGCGCGCTTGACCTCGACCGTGAACCGACGCTCGAGGTTCGCCACCGGGGTCCGCAGGCGGTCGTCGCGGAACTCGACCCACATTTCGCCGCCGCTGTCTTCGGCGGTCGGGTTGGGCAGCACGGTGGCCTCGATCGGCGGGTCGTTGCGCAGGTAGTCGGCGAGGTCGACGTAGTGGCGCAGGTCCTCGGCGCGGATCACCGCCGGGGGCTCGCTGAGGTAGTTGGTCATGAAGGTGCCGACGGAGTTGATCTGGTCGAGCCCGCCGTGGGTCCCGCTCCGACCGCGGAGTCCGGCGGTCGCCTTGACCAGGCCCTGGCCGTTCTCGAAGCCCGGGCGCAGGCTGACGATCACGTTCGCCGGGTTGCGCACGAGGCTCGTGTGCCCAACTCGAATCCGGTGGGCCACGTCGGGGTAGGGGTGGTCCATGGTCGCGGCCAGCAGGTCACGCCCGGTGGCGAAGCCGCCCTGGGTCAGCTTGCCCTCGCCGGCGAGCTGGGCGTAGACGGCGCGGTAGCCGAGCGGATCGGCGCCCTGCAGCACCTGGTAGGCGTAGGCGTCGAGGCTCGCGTCGTAGACGAAGCGCGCCACGCCGCGGGCGCTGTAAATGAACTGCTGCTGACCCCCGACGTCGAAGGTCACCACGTCGACGCCCTCCATGCTCACGATCTTGGACGCGAGCTCGGACTCCTGAGCCTCGCGGCAGTGCAGCGCGATCGAGCTGAGGATCCCGGCCGAGGAGAACGCGCACTGGTTGTTCTTCTTGACCTTCTTCTCCACCGCCCAGCCGGCCTGCTTGAGGTGCTTGCTCAGGCGGACGAGCTCGCCGCTCTGGAGCGTGTGCCCGTGGTCCGAGACGATCACGACCTCGAGCTTCTCGCCGTGTTTGGCCTCGTAGGTCGCGCACATGTCCTTCACGTAGCCGTCGAGGTCGCGGATCACCTTCTCCAGGTTCTCCAGGCCGTCCATGTGCGCGATCGGGTCGGTCTGGTAGCCGTAGAGGAACGCGGTGCGCGAGCCCTCGTGCAGGGCGAGCTCGTGGAGCATGTGGCCGAGCTGCTTGGTGCCCAGGCGGTAGGGCAGCACGTAGGCCAAGCCGTGGCCAATGATCCCCGTGTGCCGCGCGTGCATGCGCGTCTGGAAGCGGCTGCCCTTCATCTTGCGCAGGGTCACGCCCATGGTCTTGGACTGGCGGTTCGAGAAATAGACCGCTTGGTAGCCCGGCTCGGGGGGCAGCGCGAGCAGCGTGTTCCAGGAGATGCTCGAGAGCGAGGGGAACACCGTGATCATGCGCGCCGGCTCGTGGAATTCGGCGAACAAGCCCTCGCTCTCGCGGAGCTTCTTCATGATTCGATACGGCAGCCCGTCGAGGCAGAGCACGACCCGCTTGAAGGGCGCGTCGCCGGCGGGGGAGAACTCCGTGGGGCGGGCGGGGGTCGCGTCGGGCTCGGTGACCCAGCCCTTGTCGTAGCACTGCGACCAGCCGTGGATCCCGGTGGGGTTCCTCAACACGCCGAGGACCGTGCGCCCGTCGATCCGGTAGACGCCGGTAATGTCGCTGGCGCCGCCGGCGCCGTTGAGCTGGTTCTCGACGCCCTCGGTCACGTGGAAGCGCACCCCGAGGTAGCGGCCCTTGAGGCGCGCGGCCCCGACCAGGACCTGGTCGGGGGCGTTGGAGCGGCCCTTGGTGATCCGCTTGACGACGTAGGAGTCCCAGCCCTTGGGGTAGAGCTCGAGGCGCACGTCGCGCGGCGGAGCGCCCGCGCTGCGCCCGCGGAGCGCGAAGACCTGCGCGGGTTCGACCGCGGCGCTGAGGCTGGCGGTAAGGGCAAGCAAGGCAACCGCTAAGAGCGTCTTCATCACGGAAACTCCCGGGCGCAGGATAGCACTCGTGGCCCTCCGATTCCCGCTGGAACTCAGGCTCTCGTCAGGGAATACTGACGCTCCCGTAGACGGAGGCCCCCATGAACCGCGCGCTCTACCTCCCCGCGTTGGCGCTCGCCGCCGCCGCCGCCTGGGCGCAAGACGCGCCTCCGCCGGTGCGCGACGTCTTCGCCGGCGAGCCCGCCACCGTCGTGTTCTCGCCCGAGGGCGGCTACGCCCCGCAGAACTACCTCAAGCGCTTC
Organism: Planctomycetota bacterium; assembly: GCA_020425635.1. Classification (GTDB taxonomy): domain Bacteria; phylum Planctomycetota; class J058; order J058; family J058; genus JAGQRJ01. The sequence continues at coordinate 5,020 of JAGQRJ010000174.1, forward strand.
ACCGCTCAGGACGGTAAGCCGCGCTGGGCGACCATGAACGGACTCCTGGCCGAGGCGATCCGCCGGGCCGAGCCCGGGAGCAAGGTCCGGATCGGGAGCTTCAAGCTCAGCGACCAGGAGGTGGTCGACGCGCTGTTCTACGCAGCCCGCGAGCGCCAGGTCGAGGTCAAGCTCTGGCTCAAGGGTCCCCCCGGGCTCGACTACATGATCCCCGGGCACGAGGCGATCGCCGACCGCGCCAACGCCTACCTGGCCGAGCGCCACGCCGCGGGCAAGGACGACGTCTGGGGCGACGTGCAGGTCATGATCGGTACCGCCGCGCAAATGAGCGCCTTCGGCAAGTGGAACGACATGCACGAGAAGTTCGGCCTCGTGAGCGCGAGCAACGCCCACGGCCCCAAGCTCAACCACGCCTTCCTCGGGACCTCCAACATTGGCAGCAGCTCCGACGCCTATCACAACGAGCACCGCGTGTTCTTCTTCAACAACGCCGTGGCCACTCAGCGCCTGTGGAGCGAGTTCAAGCGCCTCTGGGACCACCTCGGCGAGTGCCGCACCTACGTCCACGGCGACCCGAGCCTGGGGGTGAACCTGACCCCCGAAGACGCGACGGTCACGCTGCCCGACGGGACCCTCGCCAAGGAGCGCGACACCGACGCGCTGCAGTTTCGCTTCACCTACGAGCGCGAGCCGAGCGGCCAGTTCCACGCGATCAGCGACGACTTCGCGGCCGCGATCGACGAGGCCAAGGAGCTGCCCGCGGGGGCGGTGGTGTGGGTCGCCCAGTTCGGGTTCGGGATCCCGCGGCTCTCGCGCGCGCTGCTCGCCGCGGCGGAGGAGGCGCCCCAGGTCGAGTTCCGGGTCATGGTGCACATGGCCGAAGGCAACAGCTGGGCCACCCGCCAGCTCGCGACCTCGAACCTGCCCAACGTCCACGTGCGCGTGAAGTGGGACAGCAACAAGCTCAAGCTCAACCCGGGCTCGACCCCCGGGCTGCCTGGCCCGACCGACCCCGGTCCCGCGCTCCTGCACCACAAGACCCTCGTGGTCGGCGACCGCGTGTTGATCACCGGGAGCTACAACTTCTTCGGCGACGCCGACGACCAGGGCGAGAACGTGGTGATCGTGCGCCCCGACCGCGACCCCCGCTACGCCGGGCTCGTGGCCGACACCCACGCCGAGTTCCAGACGCTGTGGTTCAGCGGGGTGCTCTTCGACTCCGCGGAGCTGTTCGGCCCCGAGGGGCTCTACGAGCAGGTCGCGGCCCAGAGCGCCAAGGACGGCTTCCTCGACGTGCTGCGGGCGGTGAGCTCGACCCCCCGCAGCGCCGAGGAGATCCGCGACCGGGTCGGGACCCTCGATCAGGCCGCGGTGGACGGGCACCTGGCGGTGCTGACCCGCTTCCGCTTCGTGGAGCGCGTGACTGGGGGCTATCGCCTGCAGGGCGACCCCGACCTCGCGGCGCACGCCGCCAAGCCCGAGGTGCGCCGCGAGGCGCTGCAGAACCAACCCACGTCGCAGCTCGTGCGGGGCACGATCAGCCCCGACGCCGCCCGCGAGCTGGTGGTCGGCGGCGAGCGCTATCGGCTCGAGCCGAGCGCGCTCGACGCGACCCTCGAGCTGCTCGCCGGGCACGAGGTCGCGATCTACGGCAAGCTCACCCAGAGCCCGTCGCCGAGCTTGACCCCGGAGCGCCTCGTCGAGCCCGAGCGCGGGACCCGCGAGGGCGCGGTGACCCAGACCCCCGACGGGCCGCGCTTCGGCCCCGACGCGCTGCGGGTCAGCGGGCTGGCCGCCGGGCCGCTGGCGCACGCGGGGCCAGACCCGGTGCGGCTCACCGCCTACGCCTTCCCGGGCGAGCTGTTCGTGACCCAGGTCGAGGCGCGCATGCTCGAGGGCGTCACGCTCTCCTACCGCTGGGTTCCCGTGGGCAAGGTCAGCGCCGACGAGCGGGTCAGCGCGGTCAAGCTCTCGCGCGACGGCAAGCACGTGCTCGTCGAGACCGCGGGAGGGATCCGGGGCTACGCGCCGGTCGAGACCGTGGCGATCGGGCGCGAGCCCAAGACCGCGGGCGTGACCGGCGCCCTCGGCGGTCAGTGACCGGCCCCCGCTCAGGAGCTCCGCCATGCAGCGCCGTTTGATCGTCATGCGCCACGCCAAGAGCTCCTGGAAGGAGCCTGGGCAAGAGGATCACGAGCGCCCGCTCAACAAGCGCGGCCGGCGCGACGCCCCGCGGATCGCCGCCGAGCTCGCCGAGCGCGGCTGGGCGCCCGCGACCGTGCTCTGCTCGAGCGCGGTGCGCACCCAGGAGACCTGGGGGCTCATGCAGGCCGAGCTCGAGAGCGAAGCCGACCTCGAGCTGCGCTCCGACTTCTACCTCGCCGGGCTCGACGCCGTGCGCGACGCGCTCGAGGAGCTGCCCGACGCGGCCTCGCCCGTGCTCGTGCTCGGGCACAACCCGGGCTGGGAGTCCATGGCGAGCACGCTCGCGGGCGAGCCGATCGGCATGACCACGGCCAACGCCGTGCTGCTCGAGGGCGAGGGCGAGAGCTGGCCGCTCGCGCTCGCCGGCCCCTGGCGGGTGGCCGCGGTCCTGCGCCCGAAGGAGCTCGACCCCGAGGACGACTGAGCTGCTCGAGCGGGTCGAGCTAGCCGGGGTCTCAGGGTATCCTTGCACCCCGGAGCCGTCCGAATGCCCATTTACACCGTTCGCTTCAAGGACGAGGTCGTCACCAAGGTCGACACCGAAGCGCCCTTGGTTCGGATCGGGCGGAGCGAGGACTGCGAGGTCCGGATCGACAACCTCGGCGTCAGCCGCTTCCACGCGGTGATCGAGCTCAAGGACGGGGTGCGGATCCTGCGCGACCTCGGCAGCCACAACGGGGTCTACTTCGCCGGGAAAATGGTGAAGTCACGCGTCCTCAACGACGGCGACGTGTTCGTGATCGGGAAGTACCGCCTCGAATACCGCGGCGAGGTCCCCGGGATCACCGACGAGCCGGCGGCCGCGCCGCAGCACGAGCCCGTGGTCGCCGACGAGGCCGGGCTCATGCGGACCTTCGCGATCGCGCCCTCTTCGGTCGCGCACCTGCGCCAGAGCGAGCAAGTCGTCGGGCACCTCAAGCGCGACGACGGCAAGTTCCTCGATCTGCGCCAGACGATCACGACCTTCGGGAAGCACGTCCGCTGCGACCACAAGGTGTCGGGGTTCTTCACCCCGCGGATCCTCGCGATCCTCGTGCGCGACGAGCGCGGGTTCATCGTCGTCAACGCCTCGGGGATCCCCGAGAAGGTGCTCGTGCAAGGGCGGCCTCTGCAGATGTACGTGCGCCTCGAGAACGGGTTCAAGGTGACCCTCGGCAAGCACGTCTACACCTTCCTCAGCGGGCGACCCGTCGAGGGCGACAGCGGGGAGCACTACGCGATCCCCGACAACCGCCCCATGCCCTAGCGAGGGTTTGCAGTGCGGCGCGGGGTTTGCTCAGCGCACCGTCGTGATCCCCGATCGGCAATCCCTTACCCACCGCACGCCCCCTGCAGGCCGCCCGCGTATGCAGCCCGCACCCCGCGTGGGTAAGGTCTTACCCAGGCCTGCATGTTGAACCTGGCGCCGCTCCTGACCCTCCTGATCCTGCACCTGTGGTTGATCCGCATGGTGTGGCGGGTCCGCGCGCGGCTGGACACCCCGGTCACGGCCATGATCTGCGCGATCGCGCCGGGGCTGTATGGGCTGGGAGGGCTCCTGGTGCTGCTCGTCGACCCCTCCCTGGTGGTGGTCTCGACGGGCGTCGTGCTCCTGATCCCGCTCGGGTTCCTGCTCGCGCTGCGGCCGACGCCCGTGGCCTTCGTCGCCTTGTGCGCGGTGGGCCTGATCTCCTGGATCGCGGTGCTCCCGCGTCGGCTCCAGACCCACGTCCCCTGGGGGCACCTGCTCCTGCCCAACGACAACGTGGGCGGCTACGGCTGGGGCGAGATCTTCACCGCGGCCTTCCTTGGCGTGTGCCTGGGGCTCGTGGTCTCGGCCACGGTGCGCTCGCGCAGCCTGGGGGGCGCACAGCGGCGACTGCTCGCGGGGGTGCTCCTGCTGGCGCTGCTCGCGGGGCTGCTGTTCGTGCTGCTCAAGCCGCGGCTCACGAACTTCCCCCTCGTGCCCACGAGCCTGCTGCTCGCGGCGGAGGTCGCGCTCTGGCTGCAGCTGCGCGGCGAGCGCGGGCCGCTGCGCTCGCTGCGTTGGCGCTTTGGCGTGCAGGCCGCGCTCGTGCTCGTGGGGGCGCTGCTCGTGTTCGCGCTGCTCACCAACCTCAAGCTGCTGCCGGCGACGCCGCTGGTGTGGCTCCCGGGGACCGTGGTCACCGGGCTCGTGGCCCTGGGGGTCGGCGCGCTCTGGCCGCGGATCGAGCGCCGCGCGTTGGCGTTCTTCTACCCCGAGGCCTTCGCGCTCGAGGAGCGCATGCACGACCTGCAGGCCGACCTCAGCAAGACCCAGGAGCGTCTGCGCCGGGCCGAGCACCTGAGCGTGGTCGGGCAGCTCGCGGCGCAGGTCGCGCACGAGATCAAGAACCCGCTGGGGCCGATCAAGGGCTACGCCACGATCCTCGAGCGCCGCCTGGCCGAGAAGGGCGCGCTGGACGAGGTCGTGCAGCGCGGGCTCGACGTGATCCGCGAAGAGGTCGAGACGATCGACGCCCGGGCGCGCGCCCTGCTCGAGCTCGCGCGGCCTCCCGAGCCCGAGCGCGAGCCCCTCGACCTGGTGCGCGTGCTCGACGAGGCGCTGACCCTCGAGCGCGCCGCGCACCCCGCCCTGCACCTGGTGTGGGCCGCGCAGCCCGACGACCCCGACGCCGCGCCCCTGGGCAGCGACCGCCAGCTCTTGCGCGGTGTGCTCGTGAACCTGCTGCGCAACGCGGCCCAGGCTTCGCCCGACGAGGGCGAGGTGCGCGTGCGCTTGAGCGCCGAGGAGGAAGCGTACGTGATTCAGATCGACGACGACGGCCCCGGGGTCGGCCCCGACCCCGAGCAGTGGTTCGCGCCCTTCCGTTCCCAGCGCAGCGGGGGCACGGGGCTCGGGCTCGCGATCGCGCGGGGCACCCTCGAGACCCTCGGCGGCGAGGTGACCCTCGCCGAGCGCGCGGGCGGAGGAACTCGAGCCACGGTGCGCCTCGCGCGCCACACAGGAGAGACAGCATGACCAAGCTCCAGGTGCTGCACGTCGAGGACGAGCGCAACGCGCGGCTCATGGTCGCGGACCTGCTCGGCGAGCAGGTCGCGCTGACCAGCGCCGAGTCGGCCGAGGTCGCCCTCGAGCAGCTCGAGACCCGACGCTTCGACCTGACCTTGCTCGACTGGACCCTGCCCGGGATCGACGGCGGGGCGTTCTTGCGGCGCGTGCGCGAGCACGGCCGCGCGGGCCGGGTGGTGGTCGTGACCGCGATCGGGACCCTCGAGCGCGCGCAGGAGGCGCTGCGCGCGGGGGCCTACGACTTCCTGGTCAAGCCCGTCGACCCCGACGACCTCCTGGGCCTGGTCGCCAAGGCCGAGCGCAGCGGGCGCTTGCTGGAGCAGGCCGGGCACGCGGCGCCCGACGTGCGCGTCGGCGCCGAGATCCTCGGCTCGAGCTCCGCGGTGCGCGACCTGCGCTCGAAGCTCGAGCTCGTCGCCAGCGCCGACGCGACGGTCTTGATCGCGGGCGAGAGCGGGACGGGGAAGGAGCTCGTGGCGCGCGCGCTGCACGAGGCCAGCGGTCGCCACCGCCAGCGGCTGGTGACGGTCAACTGCGCCGCGATCCCCGAGTCCTTGTTCGAGTCGGAGGTCTTCGGCCACACCAAGGGCGCGTTCACCGGCGCCCACGCCGACCGCGTGGGCTACGCCGAGCTCGCCCACGGGGGCACCCTCTTCCTCGACGAGGTCGGGGAGCTGGCGCCCGCCGCCCAGGCCAAGCTCCTGCGCCTGCTCCAGGATCGCCGGGTGCGCCGGGTCGGCGCCTCCAAGGACCGCGCGATCGACCTGCGGGTGATCGCGGCGACCAACCGCGACCTCGAGGCCGAGGTCGAGCGCGGCGCCTTCCGCGCCGACCTGCTCTACCGCCTCGACGTGATCCGGCTCGAGGTCCCGCCCCTCCGCTCGCGCGGCGACGACGTGCGCGAGCTGCTCGCCCACTTCCTCACCGCCCAGGCCGCGGCCCACGATCGCCCGGTGCCCGCGCTCAGCCCGCTTCAGCAGGCGACCCTCGAGGCCCACCCCTGGCCGGGCAACATTCGCGAGCTCGAGAACGTCGCCCAGCGGATCGTGCTCCTCGGCCCCGAGCGCGCCCTGGCCCTGCTCGCCAAGGCCCCCGGGCAGCCGGCCGCGGGCCTCGAGGTCGACGCCCGCGACGACTCGGGCAGCGACGTGCGCCCGCTGAAGGACGTCGTCCAGGACGCCTCCCGCAGCGCGATCCTCACCGCGCTCCAGGCCACCTCCGGCTCGCGGACCCAGGCCGCCAAGCTGCTCGGCGTCAGCCGCAAGACCCTGTTCAACAAGATGCAGGAGCTGGGGATCAAGGAGGAGAGCAGTTGGAGTTAGGGCCGACCCCCCGTGTCGCTTGGAAATCTTGCGTGGCTTCGATCCGCAGGACATACTCCTCTCGAGGCCCCACGAGGGTGCTTTCGAGTGAGTGACCCAAGGCGCACCAGAGCACGAAGGGGTCGAGAGACTGGGCAGCTTGGTCACCTCCAACCCGCGCGTCAGTCGAGGCGAGCCCCACCCGCTGGGCGCGACCGTGGTCTCCGACGGCGTCAACTTCTCTCTGTTCAGTCAGAACGCGACGGCGGTCGAGCTGCTCTTGTTCGACCGCGTCGACGCCGACGAGCCGTCTCAGGTCGTGCGCCTGGACACGCGGCACAACCGCTTCTCCAACTACTGGCACGTGCTGGTGCACGGCGTCGGTGAGGGCCAGATCTACGCCTACCGGGTCTACGGGCCCTGGGCGCCGGAGCAGGGTCACCGCTTCAATCCGCGCAAGGTGCTGCTCGACCCCTACGCCAAGGGGATCGTCTACACCGAGGCCTGGTCGCACGACGAGGCCTGCCACGACCGCGACAACGCCGCGACCGCCATGCGCAGCCTGGTGGTGGACCCGACCCGCTTCGACTGGGAAGGGGTCGAGCCTCCGCGGGTCGACCCGTGTCGGCGCGTGATCTACGAGCTCCACGTGCGCGGGTTCACGCGGCACCCCTCGTCCGGCGTCCAACACCCGGGCACCTTCGCGGGCCTGGTCGAGAAGATCCCGTACCTGCTCGACCTGGGCGTGACCACCGTCGAGCTGCTCCCGGTCTTCCAGTTCGACGAGCAGAGCAACCCCTTCCGAGACACCGAGGGCCAGCCGCTGGTCGACTACTGGGGCTACAACCCGCTCGGGTTCTTCGCCCCGCACCGCGGCTATTACATCGAGGACTGGCGCGAGATGCGCTACCTCACCGGGTTCCGCGACATGGTCAAGGCCTTCCACCGGGCCGGGCTCGAGGTGTTCCTGGACGTGGTCTACAACCACACCACCGAGGGCGGCGAGACCGGGACGACGCTCTCGTTCCGCGGGATCGAGAACAGCGCCTACTACATGCTCGATCCGCAGGACCCCTCGCGCTACGCGAATTACAGCGGCTGCGGCAACACGGTCAACAGCAACCACCCCGTGGTGCGCCGGCTGATCCTGGACAGCCTGCGCTACTGGGCGGAGGTGATGCGCGTCGACGGGTTTCGCTTCGACCTGGCCGCGATCCTCGTGCGGGACGAGCGGGGGCAGCCCATGCCGGCGCCGCCGCTGACCTGGGAGATCGAGTCGGATCCGATCCTCCAGCGCACCAAGCTGGTCGCGGAGGCGTGGGACGCGGGGCTCTACCAGGTCGGCTCGTTCCCCGGGGAGCGCTGGGCCGAGTGGAACGGCCGCTTCCGCGACGACGTGCGCCGGTTCTTGCGCGGCGACCAGGGCCTGGCGGGGGCGATGGCGGCGCGCATGCTGGGCAGCCCCGACCTCTACGAGGCACGCCACGGCGAGCCGCCGCAGTCGGTGAACTTCGTCACCTGCCACGACGGGTTCACCCTCAACGACCTGGTGAGTTACGCGGCCAAGCACAACCTGGCCAACGGCGAACAAGGGCGCGACGGGACCGACGCCAACTACAGCGCCAACTACGGCTGCGAAGGACCCAGCGACGACCCCGAGGTCGAGGCGCTGCGCCTGCGACAGTTGAAGAACTTCTTCGCGGTCCTGCTCCTGGCCCAGGGCACACCGATGATCCTGGGCGGAGACGAGCTGCGTCGCAGCCAAGGCGGGAACAACAACGCCTGGTGCCAGGACAACGAGACCAGCTGGGTCGACTGGACCCTGCTCGAGCGCCACGCCGGCCTGCACCGCTTCGTGCGGGAGCTGATCCGGTTTCGTCACGCTCACCCGAACCTGACCCGGCGCGAGTTCATTTACGGCGTCGACGCCCCCGCACAGCAAGACCCCAACGGCTACACGCGCGTCCGCTGGCACGGCGTGCGGCTCGACCAGCCCGACTGGAGCGACGCCAGCCACACCTTGGCCTACACGCTGACCGGAGCGAAGGACGACGTCGACCTGCACGTCGTGATCAACGCCTACCCCCGAGAGCTGACCTTCGAGCTCCCGGAGCCCGCTCCCGGGTGCGGTTGGCGGCGGGCGCTCGACACCAGCCTGCCCAGCCCGCACGACCTGGCCTCGGCCGGCGACGAGCGCCCCTGGCCCTCGGGCAGCTACCCGATCGCGGGCCGAAGCGCCGTGGTCCTGGTCCAGGGGCCCGCGCGCTCGTCGGTGTGACGCCAGCGGCGATCGGCGGGGAGCGCGCGGCGGCGGGGGTCGACCCCTGCTGTCTGCGAGAGGTAGACTTCATGCATGGTGCCGTGGAGACGACCCCGCGCGCGCTCGACCGTGAAGATCAAACCTTGACCGACGACTTCGACCTGCCCGCTTACCGCCGCCTGCTGGAGCTCGCGCTCGAGCAG
>JAGQRJ010000175.1 GCA_020425635.1 Planctomycetota bacterium
CCGAGGGCCTCCCACAGGCACCCGGCGTCGTAGCGCGCGCCGGAGGGCAAGCAGAAGCGGGTCGCCCGCACGGGGACGAGCTTCGCGAGCCCCCCGGGCTCGGCCCCGCCGTCGATCACCGCCTGTCGCGCGCGCTCGGCGTGCGCGATCCAGGCGTCGCGCGAGGGGAGCGCCTCCGTCTGCGCTGCGTGCTGCGAGCGGCGTGGGAGGGCGCGCGGCCGCGGGGCCGCCTCGTCGACGAAGCTCAGGAGCGTCACTCGCTCGCTCCCAGCCTCGGCCGCGAGCACGTGCCGGGGGACCCGCAGCTCCGCGCTCGGCCACCCTCGCCAGGGCCCCGTCAGGGGTCGCGCGAAGAAGCCGCGTCCTCCCCAGATCCAGGGCAACTGGGCCAGGGCCTCGTCGCCGGGCTCGGGCAGGCGTTCGAGCCAGGCTGAACAAAGCTCGGCGAGGGCGCCCGCCGCCGGCGGCGCGTCCCAGCTCGCGCGCCAGGCGACCCCCAACGCGATCAGCGTCCGCTCCGGGGTCGCCAGGGCGGCGACCTCGCCAGGGTAGGCCCCCGGATTGAGCAAGTCGGCGCGGGCCCCCGGGACGAGCACCTCCGCCCGGCAGCGGAGCCGGGGAAGTCGTGCTTGCTGGGGCCTCGTCGCGGGCACCGGTCCTCCTGTCGCGAGGCTGCGCTGCGTTCGCGCCCCTCGCTCTCCTTGTTCAGGCTTCCCTAAACAAGTTTGTTCAGGCTACCATGAACAACATGCCCGCCAGCGAAAACATCCAAGAATCGTCCGTGACGCGCCGCAGCAGCCTCCGTAAGCTGAGCGGTGTGAACCCCCCGCCGCAGAGCGAACGCATGGAGCGCCGGATCCTTCAGGTGTGCGACGCCTCGGGGAGCCTGGTCGAGTACTGGGGGTTCAAGTCGATCATGGGTCGGGTGTGGACCCTGCTCGCCTTGCGCGGCGCCCCGATGCACCAGACCCGGGTCGCCGACACCCTGGGCGTGAGCCGCTCCTTGGTCAGCGGAACGATCACCGACCTGATGCAATACGGCCTCGTGCGCGCGGTCGGAGAGGGGCGGAACGCGCCCTACGAGGCCGTGGTCGACGTGTGGCCCGCGGTCACGGACGTGCTCCGCACCCGGGAGTGGATCCTGCTCGAGAAGGCCCGCCTGGCCCTCGAGGCGGCCCTCGAGGAGGTCCAGTCGGGCCCGCCCAGCGCCTACTCCGAGCCGCGGATTCGCTTCTTGCTGACCATGGTCAAGGCTGTTCAAGGTCTGCTGAACGTCGTGCTCTCGGTCCGCCGCCCCGGCGCCGCCGCTGGCCTCCGGGGCTGGGTGAGCACGATGAAGACCTTGATCGAGAGCCTGCGCACGATCCGTTGAGGGCTCGCGCCTCGGGCTCGGTCTCGGTCTTTGACTCGCTCAGAGGAACTCGCGCGCGATCGCGTCTGCGAGGCTCACCCCCCGACCGCTGAGCCAGGCGCGTCGGGGGCTGCGGCGGAGCAAGCCCAGGGACTCGAGGCGCCCGAGCTCGTCCTCGAAGGCCTCCCAGGCGTCGACGCCGGTCGCGCGCTGGAAGCCGGCGCGCACGAGGCCTTCGCTCGTGCGCAGCGCGAGGTAGACCGTCTCCTTGAGCTTGGCCTCGGGGTCGAGGCGTTCGCGCTCGACCGTCGCCTCGCCGCTCGCGTGCACCCGCGCCACGTAGTCGTCGACGTCGCGGGCGTTGTGGCTGCGCTCGCCCTGGAGATGCGACGCGGCGCCGTTGCCCACGCCGAGGTAGGGCAGGTTGCGCCAATAGACGCGGTTGTGGCGGGAGCGATGTCCACGACGAGCGAAGCTCGAGACCTCGTAGTGCTCGAAGCCCGCGGCGCGCAGGGTCCGGCGCGCGAGGTCGAACAACCGCGCTTGGCGGGTGCTCGACTGCTCACGGAGTTCGCCGCGCGCTCGTTGCCGGTGGAACTCGGTCTCGGCCTCGACGGTGAGGCAGTAGACCGAGACGTGGTCGGGCCCGAACGCGAGCAGCTGCTCGAGGTCGGCCCGCAGCTCCCGCGGGCCCTGGCCTGGCACGGCGAAGATCAGGTCCAGGCTGAGCGAGCGCACCCCAGCCTCCCGGACGACCTCGACCGCCCGAGCGACGTCCACGGCCCGGTGAAAGCGACCGAGGGTCTCGAGCAGCTCGGGGGCGAAGCTCTGCGCGCCGAGGCTCACGCGGTCGACCCCCAGCTCGCGCAGTCGCAAGAGCTTGCGCGCGAGCAGGGTCCGGGGGTTGGCCTCGACCGTCACCTCCCGCGCGTCCGCGACGTAGGGCCTCAGCAACTCGACGAGGCGCTCGATCCCAGGCGTGGTGAGCTCGGTCGGCGTCCCCCCGCCCAGGTAGACGGTCCAGGGGCGAAACCCGGTGGGCGCACGGGCGCGCAGCTCGAGCTCGAGCGCGCCCAGGTAGCGCGCCTCGCGGGCCGCGTCGAGCGGGGCCGTGGCGAAGTCGCAGTACGGGCAGCGTCGGGCGCAAAACGGCAGGTGCACGTAGAGCGCGCGCGGCGTGAGCCGTTCCAGCGGCAGGCAAGCGGTGGGCAGGGGTCCGGGCACCTCGGCTCCTCGAATGGACAGCGTATCGGGTCAGCGGCAGGCGAGCGCAGGCCGCTTCGCTGCTCGCCTCGTCCTGGGGTCGAAAATCCCGGACTGGGTGGGCGTGCTTGCAACGATAACGCGCGCTACAATCTCGGCTTAGTCTTTCGTGTCGTTCGCAGAGGATGTGCCGCTTCCCACATGGCAGGCAAGAGCTTCAAGGGGAACTTAGAGGTCCTCGACCTCAGCAACATCTTCCAGTCGCTGGCCATGAACCGTCACTCGGGGACGCTCATCGTCACCGACGGGAAGCGGGAAAAGAAGATCTTCTTCGCCGAAGGCGAAATCACGCTCTTGTCCTCGAGCCGACGCCAGCGCCTGGGCGAGCTCCTCGTGGGCGAAGACAAGATCAGCTCCGACGAGCTCGACCTCGCCCTGAAGCTGCAACGGCAGAGCCACAAGCGCCTGGGTGAGATCCTGGTCGAGGAGCAGTTCTGCTCCAACGAGGACATCGAGCGCCTGGTGCGCCACCAGATCGAGGAGGAGATCTACGACCTCTTCCTCTGGCGCAAGGCCGAGTTCGAGTTCCTCGCCGACCAAATGCCCGAGGACATGGCGCGCGAGTCGCCGAACCTGACCCGGCTCGCCTTCAACACCAACTCGCTGATCATGGAGGCCATGCGCCGCCTCGACGAGTGGTCGCTGATCCGCCACCTCGTACCGTCGACCAAGGAGGTGTTCCTCCTCGTCGACCCCGACAAGCTCCACGGCCTCGACGTGCCCGACCGGATCCTGCGCGACGCCGTGCACGTGATCGACGGACGCAAGACCCTCGAGGCCCTCGCCGAGCGCTTCATCATCAGCGAGTTCGAGCTCTGCAAGTTCCTCGCGGAGATGATCCAGGCCGGCGCGCTGCGCGCGCTGGAGCGGAGCGAGCTCAGCGAGAAGGCCGAGGAGTACTACGCGCTCAACGACTACGCCGCGTCGGCGGCGCTCTTCTCGCGCCTCAACGAATACGAGCCCAACGAGCCGAAGATCCTGCTCCCCCTGGCCGAGAGCCTGCAGCGAACCGGCGCAGAGAAGCAGGCGCTTCCCATCTACGAGCGCCTGGCGACGATGCTCGAGGGGAGCAGGGACACCTCGCGCCTGCGGCAGTGCTATCAGGCGATCCTCGAGCTCGACCCCACGCCGCGCCCCAGGATCAGCGCGCTCCTGGCGGCGATGACCTCCGAGCAGGAGCGCCCGGCGAGCCGCAGCAATGGCTGGATGCTCTACGCGCTGCTGGTCGTGGCGCTCAGCGTCGGGCTGGGGGTCGCGGTCAAGCTCTCGGGGATCCTCGACTACGACCCGAGCAAGCTCGAGGACGACGTGGCTGCGGCCCGAGCGCTGCTCGACCAGATCGACGAGGCTCGGGTCGAGGGCGACCACGAAGCGTGGTTCAGCAAGGGCCTCGAGCTCTGGACGAAGCACCCCCGCACCCCGCAGGCCGCGAAGGTAGAGCTCCCGCTCCTCGTCGCGAGCGAGCCGGCGGGCTTCAAGGTCTACGTCGAGGGCCGCCTCCAGGGGGTCACCAAGCCCGGCGAGCCCTTCGTCCTCGCGACCTATCGCCCGCAGAAGAGCCTCGACCTGCAGCTCAAGGAGTCGCTGCCCGGGGGCGACGAGCGCGTGGTGTGGAGCGAGAAGCTCGAGGGGCACTCCTGGCAAGGGCTGGTGAAGGCCTCGATCTACCAGAAGCCCTACTCGGGCGCCGCGGACTCGCTCGGCTTCGACAACGCGCTCGTGCAGTCTCCGACCACGGGCTTGGTGTTCACCCCGTCGCGCTCGGGGACGCTGCGAGTGCTCGAGCTCGGCGCCCAGGGGGTCGTTCCTCACGCGAACTGGGACAAGAAGCTGAGCCTCGGCGACCTGGGCGACGTGTTCGGCGGGCCGATCCTGCTCCCCGCAGCGAGCGAGGCGACCGGCGATCGCCTGGTGCTCTCCACGCCGCGCGGGATCACCGTCGTCCAGCTGCCGGCGACGGGAGACACGGCCCCGAGCGCCGACTGGGTGACCGTCTGGCCGACCGGCCCGGGGATCGCGAGCCCGCCGCTGGTCGTCGCTGAAGGCGACGTCCCCGCAGGGCGGGTCGTGTGGGGCTCCTCGGAGGGGATCCTGCGCGCCACGAACCTCTCGGGCACGGCGGCATGGAGCGACCGCTGCGAAGGGCAGCTGCCCTGGGCCCCCACCCGCGTCGGCGAGCTCTGCGTGGCGACCGCCACCGACGGCGTGCTCTACGCCTTCGCCCTCGCCGACGGCGACCGGCGCTGGGTCCACCGCTGCCGCGAACAGCCCCAGGGGCCTGCCCTCCCGATCCCCGGACGAGGGCTGGCCGTTCCCCTGCGCACGCACCTGCTGCTCCTCGACGCCTCGGGGAACCCGACCGGCTCGATCGCCTTCGCGCGCCCCGGCGCCGCGCGGGTCACCGCCTCGCCCGACGGCGCGCGCCTGTTCCTCTCGCAGTCCGGCTGGCTGGGGGCCTACAAGCTGGGAGCCGACGCCCCCGCGCTCCTCTGGGAGCAGAGCAAGGACACGCCGAGCGTGGCTCAGCTCATGGTCCATGAGGCCCAGCTCGTCGTGGGCTGGGGCCACCCCTCTGCGGTCAAGGTCGATCCCTTCCCCGCGTTGTCCGTGGTCACGCAGGAGGGCGGCGTGGTCACCACCCTGGGCAGCTTCCCAGAGCACGGTCGCGGCACCTGCAACACGCTGCTGGTGGCTCGCGAGGGCCTCCTCGCGACCACGGACCGCCGCGCCCTGCACTTCTTCTCGGAGGGTCCGTGACGGGCGCACGCCTGCTGCCGCTGAGCGCCCTGCTCTGCTCGCTCTCCTGGGGGGTGGCGCGGGCTCAAGACGCCCCGCCGCGCGACCTGACCCCGCTCGCCTTGCTCCAGGTGCGGAAAGAAGCGGCAGGCCAACGCGTGCGCTTGGAGGGGCTGCGCTACCGGGGCTGGCGCAAGCCCGTGCTGCGGACCTATCGCCAGGGGCTCGACGGGAAGCTCTACGTCAAGGCGCAGGGTCTGGCCGACCAGCTCAAGCAAGACCACGACGCCCAGGGCGCGACCCTCGTCCCCTACCGCAGCAACGTCGTCGTCGAGGGGGTGCTGCGCTGGGGCGGCGACGAGCTCGGGATCCTCGTTGAAGTCGACTCGCTGGTCTTGCAGGCCGACGACCTGACGCGCCTGCGCGCGACCCTCGGCGACCTCGCCCCCGGAGATCGAGGGGGGCGGCTCAGGCTGCGCGAGCAGGTCGTCGCCCGGCTGGTCACTGCGCACGCCGCAGAGGACCGTCAGGCCCTCGGCGCCTTCGTCGCCGAGCTCGACGGGCAGCTGCAGGCGGCGAACCTCGAGCGCCTGGGGCCGCTGCCCGAGCAGGCGCAGGCGTGGCTCGAAGCCGGGCTCGCCGAGGGCGACCTGTCGGTCCTCGCCCAGGCGTGGGCGC
>JAGQRJ010000176.1 GCA_020425635.1 Planctomycetota bacterium
CCCACACGTGCCGCAGGGTCGGGCGGGCCCCGGCGGCGAAGGTCGCGGGCCCGAGCGCTGCGCGCAGGCTGACCTCGCCCGTGGCCGCGACGGTGGCCAGCGCGCCCAGGGGCACACTGCAGCCCACGCCGAGGCCGTGCAGCAGCTCGCGCTCGGCGGCGGTCGCGCGCTCGACCGTCGGGTCGTGGAGCGCCTGCAGCGCCTCGATCAGCTCCGCGTCGTCGGCGCGGACCTCGATCCCCAGGGCGCCCTGTGCGGGGGCGGGGAGGAAGGCGTCGGTGGGCAGCGGGTGCTCGTGCAGCGGCGCCAGGTCGAGCTCGAGGCGGGTCACGCCGGCGGCGGCGAGGACCACGGCGTCGACCTCGCCTTGCTTGGCCATGTTCACGCGGGTCGGCACGTTGCCGCGGATCGCCACCGGCAGCAGGTCGGGGCGCACCGCGGCGAGCTGCGCCTGACGCCGCAGCGAGGCCGTGCCCAGGCGCGCCCCGCCGCGCAGGGGGACGCCGTCGGCGTCGGGGCGATAGGCCTCGGGGTGGATCAGGAGCACGTCGTGGACCAGCACGCGCTCGGGCTGGCAGGCGACGGTCAGCCCGGGGGGCAGGGTCGTGGGCAGGTCCTTGAGCGAGTGCACCGCGAGGTCGACCTCGTGCTCGAGCAGCGCGCGCTCGAGCTCCTTGGTGAACGCGCCGACCACGCCCAGGTCCGCGACCGGGCGAGAGCGGTCGACGTCGCCCCGGGTCTTGAGGATCACCAGCTCGCACGGGCGCCCCAGCCGCTCCTGGATCATGGCGGCCACGCGGTTCGACTGATAGAGCGCAAGCTTGCTGCCCCGGGTTCCAATTCGCAGCGGCTGCACGTGGCCTCCTCGCCGCGCATTTCACCACGCCGCCCTCGCTTGCCCACCCCCGGCCCCCGATCTATCCTGGCCATCCAGCAAGGAGTTGCGTGCACGAGCCCGGTCGACGTCGACGCCCCCCTCCGCGTGGAGCACGCCGCCGCCCCCGGCCTCGGCCCCGCCCTCGGCCTGCTCCTCCGCCCCGCCCGCGCCCTGCGCCGGCGGCTCCCCCCAGGCGCGAGAGCGGGACCTTCGAGATCCGCAAGGGACGCAGCGGCAAGGGGGCCCGGCCGGAGGACGACGACGAGCCCCTCGAGCAGATCGTGCTCCCCCAGTCGATCACCCAGGAGGCCGAGGACGACAACTTCGTCAAGCGCTTCGGCGCCGAGCGCACCGCCGACCTGCGCGGCGTGAGCGGGAAGGTCGTGCTCGCCCAGTCGGCGGGTGCGTCGGGCCCCGACCGCTACCTGCGCCGCCGGCGACTCATGATCGCGGGCGCGGTGCTGCTGCTGGCCGCGGGGGGCGCGGCCTACGCCTTCTGGCCGCAGATCCAGGAACTGCTCGGCCGGTAGGCGCGGCGCGCCGGTGACCTCCACCTCGGCTCATGTGCGCGCGCTCGTCGTGGCGCCGCTCTACCACCCCGACCGCGGCGGCCTCGGTCGCCAGGCGGTGCTGCTCAGCGAAGGCCTGAGCGCGCTGGGCGTGGAGGTCAGCGTGGCGACCCGCGCCATGACCGGCTTGCCGGCCTACGCCTTCGCCCCGGAGGTCGAGCGGATCGAGCTGCCCGCCGGGCGCCCCGACGTGCACAACTACGAAAGCAAGTCGCTCACCAACCTCGCGACCTCCCTGCGCTTTGCGAGCCGGCTCTCGCGCCTGCTGGTGGCTCGGCGCCGGCGCTACGACCTCGTGCACTTCCACGGCGCGAGCCTGCCCTTGCTGAGCGCGCTCCCGGTGCTGGCCGGGCTCGGCAAGCGCGTGGTGGCCAAGGTCGCCGCCCTGCACCAGGGGGTCGAGGCCGGCGACCTGCGCGGACACTACGGCCCCCTGGGCCCGCTGCTCGCGGGCAGCCTGCGCCGGGTCGACGCCTTCGTGGCCACCACCGCCGAGATCGAGCAGGCCCTCGTCGCCGAGGGCTATCGCCCGGAGCGGATCGCGCGGATCTCGAACTTCGTCGAGACCTCGCGCTTCGCCCCGCCCAGCGCCGAGGCCCGCGCCGCCGCCCGCGCGTCCCTCGGGTGGAGCGAGCGCCGCGTGCTGCTGCACGCGGGGCGCTTGACCGAGCGCAAGGCCTGCGACGTGCTCTTGCGCGCCTTCGCCCGGGCCTTGCCGGGGGTGACCCCGGGCCCGCGCCCGCTGCTGGCCCTCGTCGGCGACGGCCCCCAGCGCGGCGCCCTCGAGGCGCTGGCCCGGGCGCTCGGCCTCGGCGAGCACGTCGTGTTCCCAGGGTTCCAGGAGGACGTGGTCCGCTACCTGCACGCCTGCGACGGCTTCGTGCTCGCCTCGCGGATCGAGGGGCTGCCCAACGCCTTGCTCGAGGCCATGGCCTGCGGCTGCCCGGTGCTGGCCACCCGGATCGGCGGCAGCCTCGAGGCGATCGCGAGCCCCGAGCAGGGGCTGATCGTGCCCGTCGACGACGTCGAAGCCCTGGGCGCCGGCCTGGCCCGGCTGCTCGACGACGCCCCCCTGCGCGCGCGCCTCGGCGCAGGGGCCGCCCAACGGATCCGCGAGCGCTTCACCCTCGAGGCCACCGTCCCTCGCTACCTCGAGCTCTACCGCCGCCTGCTCGCCGGTCGGCCCCCGCGCGGGGTCTGAGGCCGAGACGCGGTCACACCCAGGGCGTCCCCTGCCCCCCTCCGCTACACTTCGTCCATGAAGCTCCCGGTCACCGACCGCCCCCGGCAGATCTACCTCGTGCAGCCCCCGATCGCGGGCACGCCGACCGACGTGACCGCGCCGCTCGGGGTCCTGCTCCTGGCAGCGATCCTCGAGCGCGAGGGCTACCAAGCCCACGTGGTCGACCTGAACCTGCGCAACAAGCAGGGCCGGATCGACCCCGCGCGCTCGATCCGCTCGCAAATGATCGGCTTCTTCCCCAAGGACACGCAGCAGATCGACGCGGTCGGGATCACCACCTGGTCCTACAACTTCGACGTGACCATGGAGCTGGTCGAGGAGATCAAGAAGCGGCACAAGGGGGTCCCCGTGATCCTCGGCGGGCCCCACGTGACCTTCGTCGACCGGGAGACCCTCGAGGCGTTCTCGACCGTCGACTACGTGCTCCGCGGCGAGAGCGACCACAGCTTCCCCCGGCTGCTGCAAGCCCTGAGCGACGGCGCCCGGCCCGAAGACCTCGAGCAGGTCCCGGGGCTCACCTGGCGGCGAGACGGGGCGGTGGTCCAGAACCCGAGCGGCGGCGTCGTCGAAGACCTCGACTCGCTGCCCTATCCGGCCCTGCACCTGGTCGATCCGCAGGAGTACCTCGCGATCAACCCGATCCTCTTCGTCGAGGCGGGTCGCGGCTGCCCCTACAACTGCAACTTCTGCTCGACCTCCCACATGTTCCAGCGCAAGTACCGGGTGAAGTCGGCGAAGCGCCTGATCGACGAGGTCGAGTGGGTGATCGCCCAGACCGGGAACCGCAACTTCGAGCTGCTCCACGACAACCTGGTCGCCAACAAGGCCTACGTGCGCGAGCTGTGCGAGGAGATCCGCGAGCGCAACCTCGACATCGAGTGGGCGTGCACCTCCCGCACCGACAACATGACCGAGGACGTCGCGGAGGTCATGTTCCTCGCGGGCTGCACCGACGTGTTCTTCGGGATCGAGACCCTGAGCGCCGAGCGCCAGCAGTGGACGGGCAAGAAGCTCAAGCCGGCGAAGATCGAGGAGGCGATCGCGGTCACCGCGCGCCAGCACATTCGCCCGCAGACCGGGATCATCGTCGGCTTCCCCGACGAGTCGGCCGAGGAGTTCGACGCCACCGTCGAGGCCGCGCTGCGCTGGACCACCGACCCCCAGGTCAAGGCGGCGATCTCGACCGCGGTCCTGCGCTACTACCCGGGCGCGGACCTGTTCGCCCACGCCGACGACCTGCGCTACGACCGCCTGGCCGCGGCTGACAACGCGCCGATCCCCGGGTTCTCGCCGCGCAAGGCGTGGCGCAAGCTCACGCGCTTGTTCCCCCTGCAGTCGATCCACACCCCGCCCGAGGAGACGCGCAAGAACCTCGAGCGCACGCACCTCGTGCGCACGCTGCTCGGGCACGCGCCGCTGACCTTCCGCGGCTGCCTGACCCTCGGCGGGCTGACGCCGACCGAGGTCATGGACCGCCTGCGCGCCGGCGGGTTCACCTTCCTCGAGAGCTCCGACGCGGTCGCCCGCGAGAACCAGATTCTGAGCGCGATCGCCAAGCTGGTCGAGGAGCTCGACGTTCCGCCGCTGACCGAGGTGCTCAAGTGGGAGCTCCCCTTCTGGCAGACGACGCCGCTCGCGGCGGGCGACGTCGAGCTGCAGGCGGCGGTGCACCCGCAGTGGTACGACCAGGCGCAGCTGATCGACCACGTGCTCGGAGCGCGGGGGCGGCCCCCGCGGAAGCTCCCGGCCGGGCTCTCGATCCTGGCGGTGCGCCAGGGCGAAGACTCGCTGGTGTGCTCCACGAGCGACCCCCAGGGGCTCCTGCGCCGCGCGCGCATGGGCTCGCTGCAGGCCGTGATCTGAGCGGGATTTTTGCCCACGGCGCGAGGCGCACGGCGCTGCTAGGCTGGAGCTAGGCCGCACGCCCCAGGGGCTCTCTCATGAGCGACTCACGCCGTCGAAGGTTGGAGCGAGACTGGCTCGCTGAGCCCGAGAACCTCTCTGCGCTGCGCCACGCCAGCGCGGCCTGGCGGCGCGCTGGCTCGAACGTGGCGGCGCGGATCGAGCAGCGCGTGCTGCCCGCGCGGCGCTTCGACTGCCGCTTGCCGGCGGTGGTGCGCGCGGTGCTCCCCAACGGCAAGGTCACCGAGCTCGGCTTCACCCCCACCCGCCGCCCCGAGGGAATCCAGATCCCCGCGCACCGGGTGTGGTGGGTGGTCCCCCGCGGCTTCCCCAGCGCCAGCGAGATCGTGCGACACCTCACGGGGCACAACGTGCCGGGGGTCATGGTCCGCGACGCGGTGCGCGACGCCGACCTCACGACCCTGGGCTCGCTGAACCGCTTGACGCACCTGACCCTCGCCGACTGCCACCAGGTCACCGACGCGGGGCTGACCAGCCTCGCGAGCTCCATGCACGACCTGCGCGAGCTGCACCTCGACCGCTGCGAGCGCCTGACCGCCGACGGCGTGCAGAGCCTCGTGGGGCTTCCGCACCTGGTCCGGCTGCGCCTGCGTCAGGGCGCGCGGCTCTCCGACAAGGCCGCGCAGCACCTGGCCGCGCTCCCCTTCCTCGTCGGGCTCAACCTCTCGCAGTGCACGGGGCTGACCGACGCAGGGGTCGCGCACCTGGCCCGCTCGCGGGAGCTGGTCGCGCTCTCGCTCAGCGAGTGCACGAACCTCACCGGCGAGTCCACCCGCGCCTTGGGCTCGCTCACGAACCTGATCAAGCTGCGCCTGAGCTGGTGCCAGCGCCTCGACGACGCGGCCCTCGTGCACCTCGAGTCCCTCCCCCGCCTGCGCGAGCTCGACCTCTACGGCTGCAACCTGATCACCGACGCCGGGCTGGAGTCCCTGGCGCAGATCGAGTCACTCCAGACCCTGAGCCTGGGCCCGAGCTCCGTGCGCGGGCGGATCACCGACGACGGCCTCGCGCAGCTCGCGCAGCTCCCCAACCTGCGCCGGCTGACCCTGGAGTACTGCGAGCAGATCACCGACGAGGGCGTGGAGCACCTGGCGCAGCTCAAGCGGCTGACCTACCTCAACCTCACGGGCTGCGGGGGGATCACCGACCGCGCCTTGCACGCCCTCGCCCGCCTGCCCAAGCTCGAGCGGCTCAAGCTCTGGCGCTGCGACGGGATCACCGACGAGGGGCTCATGGCCCTCGATCGCCCGAACCTGCGCCTGGAGAGCGCCGGGCACGCCCCCGCGCTCTCGTTCTGGGTCGAGGACTCCGCTTAAGTCGTTTCTCGAAAAGCCCTTCGGCCCTCGCGCCGGCGGCGCGTTGGCCCCCTCGAGCGGCCCTGGGTATTTCGCTGTAAGGCTTTAGCTGCCTTGCTCTTGTCGCCTCGAGACCTAGAATGGGCAGGCTTGGGCGGCCCTTGACCGGGTGACCCCCGGGTACCACGATGGACGCAGGCCTATGAGCCAAGACCAAGGCAGAAGCAGCAAGCCCACCGCTCGCTACGAGAGCGACGAGGCTCCGCTCCTCCCCCCCGCCGGGGCGGGAGAGGACGACGACTTCGTCGTCGAGGCGGGGGCGTTCGGCTCGGGCAAGGTGCTCGACGCGCGCCCGCTCTCCGCCGACGACTCCGCGATCCTCGCCGAGACCGGCGGCTCCTCGGCCGACCTGATCGACCGCGACGCCATGACGATCACCGACCGCCGGGCGCTGGAGGCGGCGGGGGCCGCGCCCGAGGACCCCAACAGCCGCACCCGCGCCGCGGGCGACGGCGGCGCGCGCCACCTGGGCTCCTTCGACCTCGAGCGCAAGGTCGGCCAGGGCGGCATGGGCGAGGTGTGGCTCGCGCGCCAGCGCTCCCTCGATCGCCTGGTCGCGGTCAAGGTCCTCCCGCGCAGCCTCGCCAGCCAGGAGTCCTTCCTCGAGCGCTTCCAGCGCGAGGCGCGGGCCGCGGCCAGCCTCAAGCACCCGCACGTGATCCAGGTCTACGAGTTCGGGATCGAAGACGGCACGCCGTACTTCGCCATGGAATACGTGGAGGGCGAGGACCTGCAGCAGGTCATGCGCCGCGAGCGCTACGTCAACCTGCGCGAGGCGGTCGAGGTCGTGCGCGACGTCGCCTCGGCCCTCGAGGCCGCGCACGCGAAGGGGATCATTCACCGGGACATCAAGCCCAGCAACGTCATGATCGACCGCGACGGGATCGTGAAGGTCATGGACTTCGGCCTGGCCAAGGCGACCGCCAGCGACGACGCGAACCTGACCAACGCCGGCCTGATCATGGGCACGCCCAACTACCTCTCGCCCGAGCAGGGCCGCGGCGACCCCCTCGACTCGCGCTCGGACCTCTACTCCCTGGGCGTGGTGTTCTACGAGCTCCTCGCGGGGAAGCTGCCGTTCCGCGCCGACACCCCCGCGGGGCTGATCTTCAAGCACGTCTACGAGCCCCCGCCCGACCTCCTCGAGCAGCGCCCGGACCTCCCGCCCTTCCTGGTCGACGTCTGCAACCGCCTGCTGCAAAAGGACCGCGGCGAGCGCTACCCCAACGCCGCGGAGGTCCTCGCCGACCTCGACGAGTTCCTCGACAACGCCCCGCACTACATGGACGGCGGGGCGCGCCGGCCGGGGGCCGGCTCGGAGAACGCGCACCGCGTCGCCTCGGGCCGCGCCCAGGCGATCCGCCGCGCAGCGCGCCGGCGCGCCGACTCCGACCGCAACCGCAGCGAGAGCGGGATCAAGGAGTCGGTGACCGAGGCGATCGACGAGTCTTCGATCGACGACATGGTCGTCGCCAGCGGCTCGGACGTCGGGCTCTCCGAGAGCGACGACGGCTACGACGAAGACTACGACGACGACGAGGGGGCGCAGCCCACCGGCCTGGGCAAGTCCTCGGGGACCTACCCCACCCCCGACGAGCTCCCCAGGCCCCTGCACGACGGCGAAGCGCTCCGCGCGCGCGTGCGCACCCAAGAGGAGACGCGGCGCGAAGAGCGCCCGGCGCGCGGGCCGCAGCGACCGCGCTACGTGCTCTGGGGCGCGCTCGCCGCGCTGATCCTGGCCGGCGTCGGGTTGCGCTTCGGCGCGCCCGACGCGACCGCGGGCTTCTTCCACCGCCAGGCGCCCGGCCTGGCCCAGCCCCTGAGCTCGGTGGGGATCCTCGCCGCCGACCCGCGCCCGCGCCCGCTCCCGCCCACCCAGCTCGTGTTCGAGACCCCCGAGCTGGCCTCGCTGCCCGCGGACGTGCGGCTGAGCCTGATCGTCGGCGAGGGCGAGCGCGAGCGCGCCTACCCCCTGACCCCGGGCGAGCTCAACGCGCTCGCCCCCGGGGGCTACACCCTGCGCTACACGCGCCCGGGCTACCTCATGGACCTCCCGGTGGAGTTGGTCGCGATCGCCTCCCCGACCCCCGGCTCCGGGAAGCTCAAGGGGGCCGAGGGCGTGGACCCCTGGGCCGCGGACCTCGCCTGGACGCCCAACGCCGAGCTCCTCGCCGGCTACCGCAGCGGGCTCGCGGCCCTCGACGAAGGGCGCGCCGCCGACGCGGCCGCCGCGCTCGAGGCGGCGGTGGCGCTCGACCCCGACTTCACCGACGGCGGCGGACCGAGCGCGGCCGCGCTGCTCGCGCGGGCCCGCGGCGCGGAGGGCGAGGTCACGCCCCCGGTCGACGACCCGCCGAGCTCCAGCGGCGACTTCGACCCCCGAGACCCGGCCTCGGTGCAGCGCGAGGTCAAGGCGCTGCGGATCTCCCTCGACAGCAAGCGCTGGCGCAAGGTCCTGGCAGACCTGCAGCGGCTCGAGGGCCTCGAGTCCGCCGACCCCGACGCGCACCGCGAGCTGAGCGGCGCCGCCACCGAGGCGCTGAAGGAGGCCGACCAGGAGGTGGCCGACTTCCAGATCAAGCTCGAGGACGGGACCCTCGGCAAGGCCGGCGAGGCCCTCGAAGCGGTCCACCTGCTCGACCCCTTCCGCCCCGACTTCGACGCGCTGAAGGCCACCCTCGAGCGCGCCCGCACCCGGCGCGAGCTGGCGTTCTCCTCCGAAGAGCTCAGCTTCGAGGAGCGCAAGGAGCGCCTCGACGCCTACCTCGAGCTGGCCAAGCACGACGAGGCCGCCGCCAACCGCCTGCGCGAGGTCAAGGTCGAGCTGAAGCGCCAGGCCGAGCTGCGCGCCCTGGAGGGGGCGCTCCGAGAGCTGGCCGCCGCGGGCGCGTGGACCGAGGCCAAGCAGAAGGCAGAGGAGCTGCGTCTGCGCGACGAGGGCAACGCCGTCGCCGCCGAGGTCGGCGCCAAGGCGCGCCTCGAGCTCGACCGCGACGCGATCCTCGCGCTCGTGTCGGGCTTCGACGAGACCCTGGTCGGTGACCCCGAGGCCCTGGCGAGCCTGCTGCCCAACCCCACCGAGCGCCGCGCCTGGAAGGACTTCCTCGCCTTCGACGGGCGCTTCAGCGCCAGCAAGCACACGATCGACCGCGAGGCGATCTCCGTCAGCGGCCAGCAGGCCCAGCTCGAGGGCCTGTGGGCCTTCGAGCTGGCGCTGCTCGACCAACCCGCGCAGGCGCTCGAGCGCCGGCAGCGGATCGCCCTGGAGCGCACGGACCAGGGCTGGACCTTCCGTAGCTTCGAGGTGCTCGAATGAGCCTGGCTTCCCTGAGACTCCCCGGACGCGCGCTGGCGGCGACGCTGCTGCCGCTGATCGTGTGCGCGCCGCGCGCGAGCGCAGACGTGCAGACGATCGAGACCCGCGTGACCCAGGTCACGGGAGAGGTCGTGACCCTCGACAAAGGCGGCGAAGACGGCGTCGCCGCCGGGCAGGTCTTCGACGTGTTCCGCGACGGCGAGGTCTACTTCCTCCCGCTGACCAACGGCAAGGTCCCCCTCGTGCGCCCCCAGGAGCGCGTCGGCCGGGTCGAGGTGTTCGAGCTCGACGAGCACACCGCGCGCGCGCGCTTGATCGAGGGCCGCGCCGCGCCCAACCAGTTCGCCTACCTCAACCCCAAGGCCCAGGCTCCGAACCACCCGCCCGAGTTCGTCAACGTCGACACGGTCGTCAAGACCGCCCGCTGGCAGGAGACCCTCGACCTCTCGCTGCGCAACGCCAACGAGGCCGACGAGGTCGTGCGCTACACCTGGAGCGCGAGCGGCGGGTCCCTCGCCGCCGCGGTGACGACCCTCCCCGAGAACCGTTGGACCGCGCCCCCCACCGCCGGCGACTACCAGGTTCAGGTCACGGCGGTCGACGCCGCCGGGCAGCGCGCCCACGCCGCGGTGCTCGTGCGCTCGGAGGGGATCCCCCGCGACTACAGCGTGAGCGGCATGCGCCCGACCTCGGAGTTCTTCTCGGGCGCCTCTCGCTTCGAGGGCGAGGTGCGGGACGTGAGCTTCAGCGGGGCCGGCAACGCCCGCTCCTACGTGCTCACCGAGAGCTCGTTGATCCTCGAGGAGGCCCTCGCCGCGCGCCGCGTGTCGAGGCTCCCCGACGGGGACTTCAGCTGCCTCGCGGTGCACCACGCCCCCGGCGACCAGGGGCGTCTGTTCCTGCTCGACCGGGAGCAGCGCGCGGTCTTCGTCTACCACACCCCCGCGTCCTCCCAGCAGCCCGTGCTCAGCGGGAAGCCGGTGCGCCTCGGGCTGCCCGGCGACGAGGGCAACGGGCACCTCGCGCGCCCGGTGGACCTGGCGCTGAGCCCCGACGGCGAGCTCGTCTACGTGCTCGACGCCGGACAGCGCTGCGTGCAGGTCTTCCGCGCGGACGGCCGCTTCCTGGTGAGCTTCGGCCAGCCCGGCTCCGGCCCCAACGAGCTCCACGAGCCGACGGCGATCGCCGTCGGCGGTGACGGGCGCGTCTACGTCGCCGACTCCGACCCAGACCGGCGGGCGATCGTGGTCTACGAAGGCTTCCTCGCCCTGCGCGAGCTCCCGCTGCAGCGGGCCAGCGGCAAGGTCTCCGGGTTGGCCGTCGACGGCTTCAGCCAGGCGATCTACGCCGTCGATCAAGCCAGCGGTCAGGTGTTCGCCTTCGACCTCACGAGCTTCGAGGCCCGCGCGACCTACGCGCCCGCCGCCGGCTTCTGCGGCGGGCTCTCGCGCCCCGTGCGCATGCGCGCAGACCGCGTGGGGCGGCTGTGGGTCGTCGACCGCGACGGGCGCTCGGTCGTCCAGCTCGCCCCCGAGGCGCGCGGCGCGCAGTGGTTCGAGCGCCGCACCGGCGGGGTCGAGGTCTCGGACATGCTGCGGGTCGCGGCGGGGCCCCACGGCGAAGTCGCGGTCCTCGACGACTACCAGCGGGTGACCTGCTTCGACCCCGAGGGCTGGATCGTGACCCAGTTCGGCGGCACCGGCGAAGGCAAGGGCAAGTTCGACACCGCGACCGACCTCGTGATCAGCGCCCAGGGCGAGGTGTTCGTGCTCGACTCGGGCCGCCAGCAGCTCAACCGCTTCTCGCGCGTCGGGGTGCCCCTGCGCCCGCCCCTGACCGGGATCCGGCAGGCGGTCGACCTCTCGCCCCTCAGCGACCGCAGCGGGCTGGCGGTCTTGACCCAGGGCGGCAGCGACGCCTTCATTCTGGTCGACGTCAACGGGAAGAAGATCACGAGCAGCCAGCAGTACGAGGGCGACCTGACCCCGCCGAGGGGCTGCGTGACCGTGGGCGCCTCGAAGAGCTACGTGTTCTGGACCGCGGACGACGACGAAGAGAAGGTCTATCGCGCGCCCATGGACAAGGGCCCGATCGAGCTCGGCCACGACTTCAACACGGCGACCTTCGGCGACGTGATCGGCGACATGGAGCCGACGGTCTACGGGTGGGTGTTCGTGGCAGATCGCGACGCCGAGAAGCTCGTGGTGTTCGACCAGAGCGGCAAGCTGCGCTGGGTGGCGAGCTACGAGAACTCGCTCCGCGGCCTCGCCGACATTGGCACCGACGACTACGGCAACCTCTACGCGATCGACACCAAGCGCAACCGCGTGCTCAAGCTGAGCCCGCTGCCCTGAGCCGGGCGCGGTGAGCGACTGGCAGCCAGAGACGCTGCTCGGGCACACCCTCGGCCCCTACGAGGTCCGGGAGGAGCTCGGGCGCGGGGGCATGGCGGTGGTGTTCAAGGCCTATCAGCCCACCCTCGAGCGCCACCTCGCGATCAAGGTCTTGCGCCCTGAGGTCGCGGCCAACCGCGAGCTCAAGAGCCGCTTCCACCGCGAAGCCGAAGCCATGGCGAACCTCAACCACCCCAACGTGGTCAAGGTGCTCGACCGGGGAGAGGCCGACGGCCTGATCTACTTCGCCATGGAGTGGGTCGACGGGCCGACCCTCAAGCAGGTGCTCCAGGATCGGCGCGTCTCGGTCGATCAGCTGTTCGCGATCGCCACGCACACCGCCTCGGCCCTCGCGCACGCCCACGCGCAAGGGATCGTGCACCGGGACGTGAAGCCCGCCAACGTGCTCTGGGAGACCGAGACCAAGCTCGCCAAGGTGGTCGACTTCGGGATCGCGCGCGTCACCGACCCCGAGGCGTTCATGATCACGCTGACCCAGGCCAACGCGAGCCTGGGCACCCTCGACTACATGGCGCCCGAGCAGAAGGTCAACGCCGGCGAGGTCGACGCCCGCGCCGACACCTACGCCCTCGGCGTCATGCTCTACGAAATGTTCGTCGGCTTCCGCCCCGCGGGGCGCTTCAAGCTCCCCAGCGAGCTGAACCCGCTGCTCCCCGAGCGCCTCGACGCGATCGTGTCGCGCTGCCTCGAGCCCGACCCCCAGGATCGCTACCCGAACATGAACGAGGTCGTGGCCGACCTCCAGCGCGCCCAGGCCCGCTTCGGCAGCGCGCGCTGGCTCGAGCGCGCCGCCGACGGCAACGCGCTGCGCAGCAGCCAGGTCAACCGCGCCCTGGAGGTCGCGCCCGCCCCCAGCGCGCACCCCATGACCTGGCTCTTCGCCTGCGGCGCGCTGGTGCTGGGCCTCGTGGGGATCAGCGGCGCGGCCTACCTCTGGGGCCCCTGGCGAGCCCCGGCCGAGGAGGTCGTCGCCGGGTCGAACCCCCTGGACCTCCCCGAGGACGACCTGCTGCCGGACACGGGCACGGGCACCGAGACCGAGACCGACACCGAGTCCGACACCGGCACCGACACCGACACCGACCCCGACACCGACACCGACACCGACACCGACACCGACACCGACACCGACACCGACACCGACACCGACACCGACACCGACACC
>JAGQRJ010000177.1 GCA_020425635.1 Planctomycetota bacterium
AGCTGAAGATCAAGATCACGCGACTCCCCGTCGCCGACGAGATCAGCCTGCCCGTCGACATCAACCAGGTCGTCGAGTTCCTCAGCCGCTAACGCCGACAGCCAGTCGACTCGAACGAGCGCGTCCCTGCGGGGCGCGCTTGTCGCGTTGGTTGGGCTGGGGGTGGGCGATTTCCCCCAGCGCCGCGCGGTTTCCCCACGCGCCGGATCGCGGGGTGGGCGCTTGCGGGGGAGCCAGGGCTGGCACCTGGATTGCACCGGGCACGACCAGGCCGCTTCAGGCGCGGCCGAGGGAGGGCCTGTGAACCAGCAAGACACCGCCCTTGGGCGACCTCTGTTCCGGGATCGGACGCACGCGGCCGCGCTCTTGCTCGAACGCTTGGCTCCCTATCGGGGGCAACACCCCTTGGTGCTTGGGATCCCGCGGGGCGGAGTGCCCATGGCGCGACAGATCGCGGACGGACTCGGGGGCGAGCTCGACGTGGTCTTGGTGCGAAAGCTGGGAGCGCCGGGGAATCCGGAGTATGCGATCGGCGCGCTCAGCGAGGCTGGAGACGTTTCGCTCAACCCCGACGCGCCGCTCGACGGGCTGCGCGACTACCTGCAAGAGGAGGTCGCGGCCCAGCGCGCGCTGCTGCGCGAGCGGCGCGCGCTCTACACCCCCCAGCGCAAGCCCGTCGCTCCCGAGGGGCGGGTGGTGATCGTCGTCGACGACGGAAGCGCGACGGGGGCGACCATGCTCGCCGCGCTGCGGACCTTGCGGCCGCTGAGGCCCAAGACCCTGATCGCGGCGCTGCCGGTCTGTCCGCCCTCCACGGCGGCGCGGTTGGAGCGGGAAGCCGACCGGGTGGTCGCGCTCGAGACGCCGCGGAGCTTCGGCGCGGTGGGGGCCTTCTACCGCCGCTTCGGGCAGGTGAACGACGACGCGGTGATCGCCGCGCTGCGGGGCTGAGACGGGGTCGCGCTCAGCCCGCGGAGCGCAGCACGCGCTCGTCGGCGAGCGCGAGCCGGATCGTCTCGTCGAGGGGCGTAGGCCCGCGACCGATCAGCGGCCACAGCGGAGGCGTCGAGGGATCGAGCTCGAACTGGATCCCTGCCACGAGCTCACGCACGAGCGACAGGGGCACGCCCGTGACCGCGGCGATCCAGTAGCTGGACAAGGTCGGGCTCACGAAGGGGACGCGGAGCATGTAGGGATGCTTGCCGCGCGCCGCGGCGGTGCGCGCGAGGAGCTCGCGGTGGGCGATCCGCTCGGGCCCTGGGATCGAGTAGCTGCCCGCCTGATCGTCGGGCAACTCCAGGCCCGCGATCAAGGCGCCGACCGCGTCCTCGACCCCGACGGGCCATGAGTGCCGGTCGAGCCAGCTCGGGAGGAGCATGGCCGGCAGTCGGGCGGCCAGGGCGCTGACCATGGTCCAGCTCGCGCTGCCGTGGCCGACCAGCATGCCGGCGCGGAGCTCGACCACGCTGACGCGGGTCGAGCTCAGGGCCTGGCCAACCTCGAGTCGCGCGCGGAGGTGCCGCGAGCAGCCCCCTAGCGGGCGGACCCCGCCGAGGTAGACGATCCGCTCCAGGCCCTCGGCCTCGGCGGCGCGGGCGAAGGCCTCGGCCGCGACCCGCTCGCGGCGGGCGTAGTCGTGGCCTTCGCCGATCGAGTGCACCAGGTAGAACGCCGCGCGGCAGCCGCGGAGGGCTTCGAGGGTCGAGGGGGTGTGGACGTCGAGCTCGATCCAGGTGTAGTCCGGCCAGCGCGCCTGCGCCGCGCGCGCGTCGCTGCTGGCGCAGAGCACGTCGTAGCCGAGCCCCACCAGGGCCGGCACCAGGCGCTGACCGACGAAGCCGGTCGCCCCCGCCACCAGGACCTTGCCGCGCGCCGACACTAAGCGGCCGACTCGCTCGCGGGGGAGGGGTTGGCGCAGCTCAAGTCTTCGGGGTTCAGCAGCAGGCCGCGGCGGTGGCGACCGATCGAGACGCAGCCGAGCTTGGCGAGCGCGCGGCCGTAGGACTCGACGACGTTCTCCTCGAGCATCAGGTCTCGCGACAAGCGCGCGATCGTGCGCCCGCCGTAGAGCTTGAGCTGGAGCAAGATCTCCTGGGCCGTGATCCCCTGGGGATCGACGCTGCGCGGCCCGCGCTTGGCGACGCGCTCGAGCTCCGCGTCGCGCGCCTCGAGCGTGTCGATCAGGCGGTTCACGTAGGGCAAGAGCTCGACGTGGTTGGTGCAGTAGGGCTTGCCGTTGCGGGTGGTTTCGGTGCAGCCGGCCGCCTCGCAGCGCGGGGCCGGGCGACGATCGGAGATGTGGGGGACGCGGACGTCCTGAAAGCGTTGTTGAAGCACGAAGTCCTCCTTCACTGCACGAAGTCTACTCAAGAACTATACGTTCCACAATGCTTGTTGCGGATTTTGTCCAGATTTATTTGCGAAAGTCTGTACAGGCGTAAGTTCTTCGAGGCCAAGGGCCTCGGGACGGCCTCGCGGGAGTGGGGGAGCTCAGATCCGAGAAAGGGAGCGCAGGGTGTCGCGCAGGTCGGTCCGGACGGGGTCGAGCAGGAGCACTCCGGCCTCAGCGATCTTCGGGTCGGCGCCTCGCACACCGGGGCCGCCGAGGAGCACTTGGACCCCCTCGCGGCCCGCGCGCTCGGCGAACGCGATCAGCCCAGGTTGGTGCGTCGCCAGCAACGCGGGGCGCACCACCGAGAGCGCCACGACCCGCGGGGCCACCACCTGGCAGCTGCGCTCGAGGTCCTGCAGGGGCATGCTCGCCCCGAGGTAGTGCACGTGAAACCCGTGGCGCGCGAGCTGGTAGGCGGTCACCAGGGCCCCGATCACGTGCTGCTCGTCGGGGAGGCAGGCGCAGATCGCGCGCGGGGTCTGGGGCCCCGGCTCGGGGTTGGCCACCTCGATCAGCTTGATCAGTCGCCCCACGACCTTGGCGCTGACCAGGTGCTCTCCGGCGACGCTGCATTCGCCTCGCGCCCAGAGCTCGCCGACCTCGCGCAGCGCTGGAAAGACCACCTGGTGTAGCGCGACGCAGGGTCGGACCAGCGCGAAGCTCTCGTCGAGGCCGCGCTGCAGGGCGAGCTCGTCGAGGCCCACCGCGGCTTGGACGATCACCCCCCGGTAGTGCTGCAGGGTCTCTTCGACCTCGGGGCCCACCGGCGGGCTCGTGGGCTGGACCCGGGGCGCGGGCGCCGCGCTGGACGCGCCGTTGAGCAAGGCCTGGCGGCCGAGGCTCGCGAGCTCGCCGATCGAGCGCCCCGACTCGAGCAGGTCGCGGACCCGCTGGAGCACGCGCAGGTCGGTCTCGGTATAGAGCCGGTGGCCGCCCTCGGTCCGCTCGGGCTGCAGCAGCCCGTGGCGGCGCTCCCAGGCACGGAGCAGCGAGGGGGAGAGCCCTGTGCGCTCCGATATTGTTCGCATTTTGTAGATACCGCGCTCGTGCACTTGTCTCACCTGCTTAAGAGTAGTCACCCCTGCAGACATTTGCGGAAAATCTCTCCCGATTCTCTGGCGGCACGTCGGTGCTACCGGTTGCGCCCGGGAGAAATCTGCACAGAATCTAGATCCTAGGAGCTCCCGCATGACCA
Source organism: Planctomycetota bacterium (assembly GCA_020425635.1). GTDB lineage: Bacteria > Planctomycetota > J058 > J058 > J058 > JAGQRJ01. The sequence goes on from JAGQRJ010000177.1 coordinate 3,588, forward strand.
CGATCCCGGCCTCCGCAGCCCAGCTAACCCTCACCACCGACGACGGCGTCGCGGCGACCTTCGGGTCGTTGTGGGCCGAGCAGCCGGCCGTCGTCGTGTTCCTCCGCCACTTCGGCTGACTGTTTTGCCGTCAACAGGTGGCGCAGGTCTGCAGCCACCTCCCCGCTCTGCGCGCCGCAGGCGCGCGCCTCGCCTTCGTCGGCAGCGGCACGCCGAGCATGGCCCGCGCCTTTCGTGAGGAGGCCTGCTTGCCGTCCGAGGTCGCCCTGCTCGTGGACCCCGACCTGGCGGTCTACCGCGCCCTGAAGCTCAAGCGCGGGGTGTTCAGCGCGCTGTCGGCGCGTTCGGTGGCCGGGGCCGCCAAGGCGTGGCGCGCCGGCCACCGCCAGGGAAAGGTCCTGGGCGACCCCTGGCAGAACGGCGGCGTGTTCGTGGTGGCGCCCGACGGCGAGCTGCTGCTCGCCCACGTCAGTCAGCGTTCGGGCGACCATCCGACGAGCGCAGCGCTCCTCGGCGCCCTGGGGGCGCTCTCGCAATGAGGGTCCTCGTGACGGGCGGAACCGGACTGATCGGCGGGCGGCTCGTGCCCGCGCTCGTGCGCGCGGGGCACGCCGTGGAGGTGCTCTCGCGCGATCCTGGCCGCGCGCGTGGCGCGCTCCCGAGCGGTGTGGACGTCAGCACCTGGGACGGGCGTCGAGCGCCGCCCGCGGCGTCGGTGAGCGCGGCCGACGCGGTCGTGCACCTCGCAGGTGAGCCGGTCGTCGGGCGCTGGACCGCCGCCAAGCGCGCGGCGATCCGCGACTCACGCGTCGCAGGCACACGCGCGTTGGTCGACGCCTTGTTGACCTCGGACCGTCCGCCCGCAACCCTGATCTCCGCCAGCGCGATCGGGGTCTACGGCGACCGCGGCGATCAGGTGCTCGACGAAGAGGCGTCGGGTGGAGCGGGCTTCCTGGCCGAGGTGTGCGCGGCCTGGGAGCGCGAAGCCCGCCGCGCGGAGCCCGTCGCGCGCGTGGCGCGACTGCGGATCGGGCTCGTGCTCGACCCCGCGGGCGGCGCCCTGGGCAACCTGCTCCTGCCCTTTCGCTGCGGGCTCGGCGGCCCCGTGGGCTCGGGCGGCCAGTGGTGGCCGTGGATCCACGCCGACGACCTGGTGCGTCTGATCCTCTGGAGCCTGGACACGCCGACGCTGAGCGGGGCCCTGAACGCGACCGCACCCCACCCCTGCACCCAGGCAGAGTTCGCCCGGGCCCTGGCCCGGGTGCTGCGCCGACCGGCTTGGCTGCGGCTGCCTGGCGCCCTCGTGCGGCTGGGGCTGGGGGGCATGGCCACGGAGCTCCTCGCCAGCCGACGGGTCGTGCCCGCGCGCGCCCTTGCTGGGGGCTTCAGCTTTCACTTCCCCCGGGTCGACGACGCCCTCGCGGACCTCACCCGACCCCAACCGACAGGAGGCCGTCGTGGGCCGCACGTACCTGCTTGAGCGCGCGCAAACCCTTCCTCGACCGCTGGAGGAGGTCTTCGCCTTCTTCGCCGACGCGCGCAACCTCGAGGCGTTGACTCCGCCCTGGTTGAAGTTCCGGATCCTCACCGAGGGCGAGCTGCCCATGCACGCGGGCGCCCTGATCGACTACCGGATTCGCCTGCACGGGATCCCGATCCGCTGGCGCACCGAGATCGCGGCCTGGGAGCCCCCCCGCTTCTTCGTCGACCAGCAGCTGCGTGGGCCCTACTCGCTCTGGCACCACGCGCACCACTTCGAGGCGCTCGACGCCAACACGACCCGAGTGATCGACCGGGTCGACTACGCGCACTGGGGCGGCGGCCTGATCGAGCGCTTCTTCGTGCGCCCCGAGCTGGAGCGGATCTTCGCCTACCGCGCCGAGCAGCTCGAGGCGCGCTTCGGAGCGCCAGCGACCCAGCCCGCCTGAGGTCGCGGACCCGCGCTACTCCAGCGAGCGCGCCACGCGGAAGCCTGTCTCTTGACCGAGGTCATGGCCCTCGCCCTTGTCCTCGATGGGGAAGCGGGTCAGCGCGCTGCAATAGGCGGGCTGGCTGACCCAGCTCCCTCCGCGGCCTACGTAGCCCGGGAGGACCTTCTGGGCGTGGTTGCTCTCTGCGCTCGCCGACGTGCTGATCGCGAGCTCCATGACGTTGCCGCCGAGGTGGTAGCAGCCGAAGGGCCCGCGCCCGATCTCGAGCGAGTCGACCGGGGCGGTGGTCAGGAAGCGGTCGCCGGGCTCGTCGGGGGCCAGGTCGAGCTTGCCGCTGGAGTTGATCCGACGCGGGTCGAGGTCCCTCCCGTAGGGGAACTCGAAGGCCTCGTCGCCGCGGGCGGCATACTCCCACTCGTCTTCGGTGGGCAGGCGCAGCTTGGCCCAGGCCACGTAGCCCAGGACCTCCGCGATCCGCAGGCGGAGCGCGGGCTCGTTGTCGCCCGCGCGGATCGGTCGCTCGAGCACTCGGTTCGAGTCGTCGATCGAGGTCCCCACCGACCTGAAGGTTCGGCGCCGGGCCAGGTCCACCTGCTGCCCCGTGGCTTCGAGGTAGGCGCTGAACTGCCCCCAGCTGACCTCGTATTTCCCCAGGAAGAACCCGGGGAGCGAGCGCCGGCTCTCGTCGCGGAAGAAGTGGGTCGCGCCCAGGTCGCCGCCGCGGCCCCCGAAGAGCGCCTCCTTCGCCGGGGGGATCCACACCAGCCGTGAGTCGTCGGTCGCGTTCACGTAGGTCTTGGGCTCGCTGGCGAAGGAGAGCTCGGTTGGCAAAGGCAGCGGGGGGCGCTCGCGCTGGGAGAGCCCGGGCCACCACGTGGGCACCCGCACCACGACCGCGGTCGTGGCCTCCCCGTTGGGGACCGAGACGCGCAGGTGGTTCGTCCCCAAGCGCAGGGGAACCTCGTGCTGGAAGCGGCCTCCTGAGACCGGGAGCTCGAAGGCTTGCTCGTCGAGCTCGACCCGCACGCCGCTGACGCCTTCGGAGACCTTGCCTCGCAGGAGCAGCGTCTCCCGCGGCGTCTCGTCGGGGAGGCCCCCGAGCTCGAGGGTCCCGATCGCCTCGGCCCCATGCGTCGAGCCGCTGCGGAGCGCGGTCACGGCGACCCCCACGAGCGCGACCGCGGCCAGGATCGCGCCAGCCAAGGCCGCCTTGCGCAGCGCTCGCCGGCCCGCCCCGAGTCGTTCACCTTGCAGCGCGCGCTCGAGCTCTCCGGCGAAGGCGTTCGCGTCGCGGTAGCGCTGGCGGTGCGGACGCGTC
>JAGQRJ010000178.1 GCA_020425635.1 Planctomycetota bacterium
CGGCTCCCCCCGCGCCAGCGCCCCCGGGCGCGCCGCTGCCCAGCGCGATTCAGCTCGACGTGACCGACGGGCCCGACCGCGGCCGCTCCTTCGTCGCGCGCAGCGGCATGCCCTCGGTGATCGGACGCGCCCCGACCTGCCTGGTAGTGCTCACCGACCCCTCGATCTCGAGCCAACACGCCCAGGTCGTGTTCGGCGGCGACGGCTTCTACGTCGAGGACCTCGGCAGCCGCAACGGGGTCTACGTCAACAGCGCACGGATCCAGCAGCGCCAGCGCCTGAACGCCGGCGACTTCGTGGTGGTCGGCTCGAGCCGCATGCGGGTCAGCTTCCTGTAGACGGCGCCTCGGAGAGGCCCCTGAATTCGGCGCGCCGGTCGGCGATACTGCCCCCGTGCACCCGCGATACCGACAGCAGATCCGCGCCCTCGGCGGCGAAGAGGCGCAGGCCAAGCTCCGCGCCGCGAAGGTGGCGCTGGTCGGCGTGGGCGCGACCGGGAGCGCGATCGCCCAGGTCCTGGCCCGGGCCGGGGTCGGCACCCTGCGCTTGATCGATCGCGACCTGCCCGAGCTCTCGAACCTTCAGCGCCAGGTGCTCTACGACGAGCGCGACGTGGAGGCCGGGCTGCCCAAGGCCGTCGCCGCGGCGAGCCGCCTGGCGCAGATCAACGCCGAGGTGGCCCTCGAGGTCGAGGTCGCCGACCTCGCCCCCGACAACGCCGCGCGGCTCCTGGGGGGCGTCGACCTGGTGCTCGACGGGACCGACAACTTCCTCACCCGGCTGCTGGTCAACGACGTGTGCCTCTCGCTCGGGATCCCCTGGGTCTACGTGGGCGTGGTCGGCGCCGAGGTCCACAGCTTCCCCGTGGTCCCCGGGAGCCCCCCCTGCTTCCGCTGTTACCTCGACGCTCCCCCCCCGCCCGAGGCGGTCGCGACCTGCGACACGGCGGGGGTCCTCGGCTCGGCCGTGCTCGTCGCCGGCGGGCTCGCCGCGACCGAGGGGCTCAAGCTCCTCGTGGGCGCCGAGCCGGCGCGGGGCCTGTTCGTGCTCGACACCTGGTATCGCGAGGCGCACCGAGCCGAGCTCCCCCCAGACCCCGACTGCCCCGCCTGCGCGGGGCGCTACGACTACCTCGGAGGCCAGGGCCAGGCCGACACCCAGCTTTGCGGGCGCGACGCGGTCTTGCTCCGCGCCGCGGCGCCGATCGGCGACCTCGGCGCCCTCGGCCAACGCCTGGCAGGGGTCGGCGAGCTGAAGACGGCGAACGCCTACCTGCTGCGCTTCGACCCGCCCGAGCCCGGCTACTCGCTGACCGTGTTCGCCGACGGACGCGCGATCGTCCACGGCACCCAGGAGCCCTCGCTCGCGCGCTCGCTCTACGCGCGCTACGTGGGCGCTTAGGGTCGCTTGCGCAGGGGGTTGGCCCCGACCCACTCCATGGCCAGCGCCGGGTCTTGCTTGTCGCCGGTGGCGCCGAGGTAGCTGAAGGGGGTCGCGCCGTCCCCGCGGTCGAAGCGCGCCTCCAAGAACGAGACGCTGGCGTCGACGCGGACGACGTTCCAGCCGTCGGGGTGGTTTCCCCGCGCGCCGGGGGTCGCGTTGGGGGGGGTCCCCGGGACCTGCAGCGCCCGGTCCGCGCCGAGGAGCGCGCTGCCCCGGGTGTTGCAGTTCATGCCCCGGCGCGTCCAGCCGTAGCTGACCTGGTCGCTCAGCAGGAGGCTCGTCTGGATCCCGCCGGTCGTGAGCGGACCGAGCACCGACCGCTCCGGCTCGGGGTTGAAGGCGCCCGGAGGGCCAAAGGTCCAGGTCCGTCGATCGGGGAGCCGACCGACGTCCGTGGGGCTGGGGCGGTCGTGCGAGCTGCCGCACACGAGCCAGTCCACGCTGTCGAGGTAGCCGTAGTGCACCAGGGCGGCGTAGACCCGCAGCGCGTCGGAGGTGGTCCAGTCTCCGTCGAAGGACCTCACCTGCCCGACGTGGGGAAAGAAGCGCTTGTCGTCCGCGTAGGCGGCGGCCGCGAGCCCCAGCTGGCGGAGGCCGGTCGAGCAGCGGCCGAGGGAGCCGCAGCCCTCCTTGGCCCTCATGAGCGCGGGGGGCAAGAACAGCCCCAGCAGCGCCAGCGCGGCGACGGGCACGAGGACCTGGTGCAGGGAGCGCGCTCGCCGGGCCGATCGGGTCATACCACCTCTACCCCCTACACGCCGCCAGGTTCAGTGCGCGAAGCGTGGCAACCAAACGAAGACGGCGCCAGCAAACGCTGGCGCCGTCCGAGTCTTGACCGCAGGGTCGTGGACTAGTTGATGAACGCGACCTTCGCCGCGTTGGCGTTGCCCGCGTGCTCCATCGAGATGTAGCCGTCGTTGGCGGCACCCGTCAGGCCCAGGTAGGTGAACGGCTCGACGCCGTCGCCGCGGTCGAAGCGCAGGCCAAGGAACTTGGTCGCCGCGTCGACGTGGGTCACGTTCCAGCCGTCGCTGTGGTTGCCCGCCTCACCCGGGGTGGCGGCGGTGCTCGCGAGGTCCTCGGTGGCCCGGATCGCGCGGTCCGCGCCGAGCATGGTGCCCGACCCGGTGTTGTTGTTCAGCGGCTTGCGCGACCAGCCGTAGCTGACCTCGGTGGTGGCGTTGAGCGGGTTGGCGGGCGCGCGCCCACCTGCGGTGAGCGGGTTGTCTCCGGGGACGCCGTAATCGACGCCGCCGAAGTCGAAGACCTTGCGGTTGTCCAGCGAGCCCGCGGTCATCGGCACGTTGACGTCGAACGAGCTCGGGCAGACGTAGACCTCGTTGTTGTCGATGTAGCCGAAGTAGATGAACGCGACGTAGATCCGCATCTGATCCGTTTGCGTCCAGTCCTGGTCGATCGCGCGCATGCCGCCGACGTGCGGGAAGAAGCGCTTGTCGCCCGCGTAGGACGCGCCGGCGAGCGCCATTTGGCGAATGTTGCTCGAGCACTTGCTCTTGTTGGCCGACTCCTTGGCCTTCATGAGCGCGGGCATGAGCAGCGTGGCCAGAATGCCGATGATCGCGATCACGACCAGCAGCTCGATCAGAGTGAAACTCCGATTGGGCCGAGAAAACTTCATAGAAACCTCCGTTTGAAGAACTTCACGGGGATTACCCGCGACTGCGCCCTGGGTTCACGAAGGATTGGTGGTCCGCACACGAAAACGCTGGAAATAGAATAAGACCTGATTCCCCGCGCGGCTTCCCGTTCCCTCTCGACTCCCGTAGCCGGATCCCGACGCCGAAGCGCCTGGGCACAGCACTGGGACTATGGCACTCGCCCCCGAGGCGGTCAAGCCGACCCAGCCCGTTTTCCTTCCTGCCCCGGTTTGACACCCCAGCCCTCCGGCCCTATCATTCGCCCAGCGCGCTAAGTCGAAAGAGGGCAACGTGAACTGCGTCCTGAAGGGGATTTCGCTCGGCGTGATCGTGGCCTTGTCCGCCGGCTCCGTGTGGGCCCAGGACGAAGAGGGCGACGGCGAGGGCGAGGGCGAGAACCTCGAGCAGCAGGTCGACCGCGAGGTCTGCGAGCAGATCAAGCGCTCGAACGAGAAGGTGTGGTACCTCGACTTCAAGCAGGGCAAGCTGAGCCGCCTGCAGATCAAGGACGAGACCCGCACCGTCGAGCAGTACTGGTATCTGCCCTACACGATCACCAACCGCGACGAAGTCCCGCACTCGTTCTTCATCAACGTGGTCGCCCACTCCGATCGCAACCGCCACCGGCACCCGATCGACGCGGAGCAAGACGACTACTTCGTGATCCCGCCGAGCAGCGCGTTCAACGAGAACGAGACCTCGACGAGCTCCAAGGAGACCGACCGCAGGCGCCTGCGCTCCTACACCCACCGCTACCACGACCTGCACATCGACGACGTGTTCGAGTCGGTGAAGCTGGCGCTGCGCCCCTGGACCCGGGGCAAGAAGCTCTACAACCAGAAGGACCTCAACAGCCCCCCCGAGGGCGAGACCAACGAGCAGCCCAAGATCGAGGACAAGACGACCGGCGACACCGCCCAGATCGCGCTGCCCACGATCCAGCCGGGCGAGACCTGGCATTGCGTCGCCGTGTTCAAGAACTTCGACGACCAAATGGACGGGCTGAGCATCTTCGTCAGCGGGCTCACCAACTCGAGCCTGCTCAGCCACCGCGACTACGTGGCGCCCCCCGACACCCACGACCGAATCCTGACCGAGGCCGTGCTCGTCTTGACCTACAAGCGCCCGGGCAGCGAGTTCGACGCGGCCACGCAGCGGATCGAGTTCGTCGGCCGCCGCTGGATCGACCAGCAGCGCCAGATCCGCGCCGACCTCGAGCAGCCGAACCCGGAGACCGACGAGCTCAACCCCGTGAACCGCAGGAACAAGCTGCGATAACGCCCACCGCCCGCGAGCAGGGGTTGGCCTTCCTGGCCGCGCTCTCCCCAGAGGAGCGACTGCTGCTGCGCGTGCGTGACGCCCTCTACGAGGGCCGCTGGGACGAACTTCGAGAGGACTTGGTGGCGAGAGCGAACAGGGGACCGAGCATTTTCACGCTCCAGACGCGGATCGAAGACGATCTGGAGCGGATCGAGCGGCTCACGGCCTTCGAGCGCGCCCACGGTATGGACCTGGGTCAGCTGCTCGAGGAGGCCGACTCCTAGTGCACCACACAGCCCCCACCCCCACACACCCGGCCCCGCGCGAGGCCGACACGCGAGCTGAAAGCGAGCGACCCGCATGAACCGTTCAACCCGAGCCGTGGCGCTCTGCGCCGCCTTCGCCCTCGCGGGCTGCGTGGGCACCGAGGAGGAGGCGATCCGGACCCGGCGTCCGGCCGACCCCGTCGTGTCGGAGAGCGCCCCCCAGCTCGACGAGCAGCGCCTGGCCGACTTCGGCATGTCGCTCTACTGGGCGAGCCCCCTGCGCGGCGAGGTCATCACCGGGGTCTTCCTCGAGGGCCAGGTGCTCCCCGCGGTCGACCGCAAGAAGCGGACCTACGGCGCCGGCAAGCCCTGCCTCTACGCGTTCACCAAGGCGCAGCGGCTCTACCAGATCGACCTCAACAGCGGCAACGTGAACTGGGTCTACGAGGTCGGGCGCGAGCTCATGCACACCGGCAGCGGGCGACCGATCACCGAGTTCGTGTTCCGCCCGTCGCGAGCCACACGCTTCAAGACCTACGACGAGGTCTACTTCGTGGCCGGCGACCACCTCTACGCCCTCGACAAGACGAGCGGCGCGGCGCTGTGGATCACCTCGCTCGACTTCCCCTCGGCGAGCCCGCCCGAGGCGACGCGGAGCTACGTGTTCGTCGGCGGGCACGACGACCGGGTCTACGCGTTCAACAAGGAGGAGCCCGAGTTCCCCGCCTGGAACTGGCGCACCGACGACGACGTGAGCAACCGCCCGGCGACCCTCCCGCGCAACCCGAACGTGTTCGTGGCCTCGACCGACGGGTCGCTCTACACCTTCCCCCAGAACGCGCCCAAGCCGCGCACGCCGTTCAAGACCGAGCGCCGGATCGTGCACGACCCGATCATGTATCAAAACAAGGTCTACGTCGCGGCCGAGGACTACAACCTCTACGTGATCGACGCGATCTCGGGCCGCCTCGACACGCGCTTCGGCGCCGAGTCGCCGATCTCCGGGACCCCGGTGATCTCGGCCAACTCCGCGGTCGGGATCGACTACTCGATCTACTTCCCCGCCGAGGGCAAGGGCCTGTTCGCCATGCGCCGGGGCGCCCGCCCCGAGGGCGCCCGCCGCGACCCCCACGAGGTCAAGTGGAACCACCCCACGGCGACGCGCTTCCTCTGCCGCGGGCTCGAAGACGCCTACCTCATGGAGCCGACCGACGAGTTCGACTCGGTCAAGGTCACCCGCGTGGACGCCCTCGCCGGGAACCAGCGCGACTCCATGACCCTCAGCGGCGTGGACTACCTGGTCACCAACCCCAACAGCCCCAAGGCCGCCTTCGAGGAGGAGAAGCTCGTGGGCGGGATCCTGGTGCTCGGCTACCGCAACGGCTGGATCCTCGCGCTCAAGGAGACCAAGAGCCTCCCCGGCGGCGAGTTCGACGTCGCCCCGCGCCGCGCGGTCGCCGCGGAGTAGCCCCGGGAGGGCCGGCGGCCCGCTCGCTCAGTACCAAGGCTGCTCGGGCTCTTCGTCGAGCCACTTCAGGGCCGCCGCGGTCCGCTCCGCGACCCGCAGCTTCGCGCTGCGGGCCCGCGGGTTCGCCGCGACCTCCGCCTCGCCGGGGCGCAGCGGACGCTTGGTGAGGACCTTCAAGCCGCCCCCGCGCTTCCCCGCGCGGAAGGCCTGCTTCACGATCCGGTCCTCGAGGGAGTGAAAGGCGATCACCGCGACGCGCCCGCCCGGCGCGAGGAGCTCGCAGATCGCCCGCAGCCCAGCCTCGAGCTGCTCGAGCTCGCCGTTGACGGCCAGGCGCAGCGCCTGAAAGGTGAGCGTGGCGGGGTGGATCCGCTGGCGCTGGCCCGGGCGCGGGCGCGGCACCTGGGCCGCGACGAGCTCGGCCAGCTCCGCGGTGCGGTCGAGGGGCGCGCCCCGCTCGCGCGCGGCGACGATCCCCTGGGCGATCCGGCGCGCGTAGCGCTCCTCGCCGAGGGTCCGGATCAGGCGGCGCAGCGCGTCCTCGTCGACCCGCTGCAGCAGCTCCGCGGCGGTCTCGCCCCGGCTGGGGTCCATGCGCATGTCGAGGGGCCCGTCGTGCCGGAACGCGAAGCCCCGCTCCGGTCGGTCGAGCTGCATGGAGCTGACCCCCAGGTCGAGCAGCGCGCCGGCGAGGGGCCCCAGCTCCTGCGCAGCCACCGCCGCCGGGGCCTCGGCGAAGGGCGCGTGGACCACCCGCACCCGTGAACCGAACGCTCCCAGCCGCGCGCGCGCCAGCTCGACGGCGTCGGGGTCGCGGTCGAGCCCCAGCACCCGAGCCTCGGGGGAGGCCTCGAGCAGGAGTCGGGTGTGCCCCCCGGCCCCGAGGGTCCCGTCGAGGAACCACCCGCCCCCCAGGCCGACCGCGGGCAGCAGGTGGCTCAGCACCTCGTCGGGGAACACGGAGACGTGAGGCGAGTCGGCCGTAGGCTCCTCCAGCCGCGAGGATACGGACCCTGCGCCCCAGCCACCAGCGCCAGCCGCGAGCGCGGGCGAGATCGCGCGGCGCCCGCTAGCGTGGGCGGGAGAGGAGGCCCCCATGTTCACCCGGCTCCGCCTCGGACTCTGCCTGGCCCTGCTCGCCGGCGCGGCCCTCGCCCAGGACACCCCGGAAGCCCTCGCCGCCCGGCTCGCGGAGCGGGAGCGACAGCTCGCGCAGCTGCAGGCCAACTACGACCGCCTGCGCGAAGAGCACCTCGAGACCCTGCGCCAGCTCGACGAGGTCCTGCGCCAGCTGCGCGAGGCGCGGGACGCGTCGACGCGGCACGAGCAGGCGCTGGTGCTGCAGGCGAGCGAGGGCCTCACGACCACCGAGAGCGGGCTGCGCTACCTCGACCTGAAGCTCGGTGACGGCCCCGCGCCCAAGCACGGCGACGTCGTGGTCGTGCACTACACCGGCTGGCTGCTCGACGGCACGAAGTTCGACAGCAGCCGCGAGCGCGAGCCGCTGAGGTTTCCCCTCGGGCTGCGGCGGGTGATCGCGGGCTGGGAGGAGGGGCTCGCGAGCATGAAGGTCGGGGGCAAGCGCAAGCTCGTGATCCCGCCCCAGCTCGCCTACGGCGAGCAGGCGCGCGGGCCGATCCCCGCCAACGCGACCCTCGTGTTCGAGGTCGAGCTGGTCGCGATCGAGGCGAAGTAGGCCGGGCTCAGAACGCGAGCGAGATCCCGTGGGCCGCGTGGAACGGGGTGAGCTTCGCGTCGATCAGCTCGCGCCCGCGCTCGAGGTCGGCGTCCTCGGCGCGCTCGATCCCCGCGCACAGCTCGCCGAGGATCTCGTCGTGGATCCGCCCCGCGGCCTGCGCCTGGGCATAGGGGATCGAGCTGTAGACGACCATGGCGTAGCGCGAGCGAAACAGCTCCGGGTAGGCGCGCTCGAGGCGTGACTCGACCTGCTTGCGCAGCAGGAAGCGCGGGTCGCCGACCTTGTCGCGCATTTCGACGTAGTTCTCGAGCGCCATGTCGGCGATCGCGTCGGTGTTGGGCTTGCGCCGCTGCGAGAAGGTCGCGAAGAGCTCGGCGAGCGGGGTCTCGGCCTCGAGCAGGCCGTGCAACACCGCGCAGTCTTCGAAGCCCGAGTTCAGCCCTTGCCCGAAGAAGGGCACGATCCCGTGGGACGCGTCGCCGACGAGCAAGGTCCGCTCGCCGACGTGCCAGGGCGCGCAGCGCACCGTGCCCAGGTGGCCGGTGGGGCTCTCGAGGAAGGCCTCGACGTAGTCGCCGAGCAGAGGCACGGCGTCGGGGTAGTGCCGGCCGAAGAACGCGCGCACTGCCTCAGGGTGGGTCAGGGTCGCGAAGCTCTCCTCGCCCTCGAGCGGGAGGTAGAGGGTCCCGGTGAAGCTCCCGCCCTGGTTGGGCAGGCCCATGAGGAAGTGGCGCCCGCGCGGCCAAATGTGCAGCGCCCGCACCTCCATGCAGTAGTTGCCCTCGGGGGTCTCCGGGAACAGGAGCTCCTTGTAGCCGTCGGGGAGCATGTCGAGCGACTCGCGGAAGCCCTCCACGGCCTGCATGCCGCCGCGCACCGCCGACGGCGCGCCGTCGGCGCCGAACAGGTGCGGGGTCTCGAGCGTACGCGCGGCGCCGTCGGGGCCGGTGACGACCAGGCGCCCGGCCCGAACGTCGACCTCGCTCGCCACCTGCTCGAAGTGGACCTTGACCCCGCTCTTCTCGGCGACGTCCAGGAGGTAGCGGTTGAGGTCGCCCCGCGACACCGAGTAGTTGCGCTCGCGGTCGTCCTTGCCGTAGGGCTGATAGGCCAGGGCGCCGTCGAGGGCGTGCATCATGCGCCCGTAGACCGGGACCGTGATCTCGAGCACCTGATCCTTGAGCCCGAGGATCTCGAGCGCGCGCAGCCCGCGGGCGGTGAGCACGAGGTTGATCGAGCGCCCCGCCGCGTGCTCGGCCAAGCGCAGGTCGGGCCGCCGCTCGTAGACCTCGACCTGCCAGCCCCGGCGAGCGAGCAACACACTCAGCACACAGCCGACCGGGCCGCCTCCGACGACGATCGCTTGCTTGGTCATGGGGGACCCCCTGAGCGCTTGAGCCTAGGCGGGCGAACGGGTGCCAGCAAGGGCGAGCACGGGCTACTCGACCTCTCGCGCCGCCTCGTCGAGGAGCTGCGCGCAGCCCGGCTCGTCGCCGAAGTCCTTGCGCAGCCTGGGCAAGCGCGCGCCGAGGGACCCTTCAGCGCGCGCGCGCGCAATCGCCTGGGCGCAGGCCTCGCGCGCGCGGAAGCGGGCCCAGTCGCCGAGCACCCCCGGCAGCTCGGCGAACTCGACGAACCCAGCGCGCCGCTCCGGGTCGCCGCGCTCCAGCGCGAGCAGCCGGCCCCCCGCCTCCTGCAGCGCCTCGAAGGGCACCCGCGGCGGCCCGAGCTCGTCCTGGACCTCGGCCAGGGCCTGCTTCAGGCCGCTGCTCCCGAGCTTGAAGTCGGCGCCGCGCCGCGCCCCGACCCGGCGCAGCTCGCCGCTGGGCGTGTAGATCGCGACGCGCACGTCCTCGTCGGTGATCGGCACCCCCCCCGGCATGGCGTGCACCCGCTTCGCGACCCGTTCGTGGTCGCCGCAGCGGAGCCCCTCGAGCTGAG
>JAGQRJ010000179.1 GCA_020425635.1 Planctomycetota bacterium
CGACCCCTTCGCCGATCCCCCCGACCCCTTCGCCGACCCGGCACCGATCGACTCCGCGAGCGCGGCCGTGGGCTCGTCCTTCGACCCCAGCGCGGTCGACCCGCTCCCGCCTCCGAGGGGGCTGGAGATCCACGGGCGAATCAACGGCACCGTCGCGTTCTCGCGCGAAGAGGACACGGTCGAGCAGCTCAAGCACACCTCGTTCGGGCTCTCGGCCGCCGACCTCTACGCGGCGTATTACCCCACGCGCTGGTTCGGAGCCCTCGCCGAGCTGGAGCTCGAGCAGGACCTCGGCGACGGTGACCGCTTCCTCGCCCTCGAGGTCGACCTGCTCGCCGTCGAGCTGCGCCCGTTCTCGAACGATCGCCTCCTCCTGCGTCTGGGTCACCAGCCGGTGACCTTCGGGCTCGAGCGGCGCTTCTATGCCCCCCCGCGCAACGAGCTCGCCAATCGCCCGGCCGCGTTTCGCCGGGTCTACCCGGGGACCTACAGCGACACGGGGGCCTTCCTCTGGGCCCGACAATCCACGGGCTTCCTGCGCAGCGAGCTCGAGCTCGAGCTCTCGCTCACGCGCGGCCTGACCGGGCCCGACCGCGACGACAAGCGCGCGGTGTTCAGCAAGGACAACAACTCGGCGGCGCAGTGGGCCGGACGCCTGGGCTGGACCGTGGTCGACCTCGACCCGACCCGCCGCGGCGCCCAGGGGATCGAGGCCGCGCTCCCGACCTCGCTGCGCTTCGCCTTCGGCGCTTCGTTCCTCAACGGCGAATACGACCGCGACGCGCGTCGGCGGGTGCGCTTCTACGGCTTCGACGCAGAGCTGCGCCTGGGTGGACTGCTCGTGCGCGGCGAGCTCGTCGTCTCGGAGGTGGAGTCCGAGGTCCCCGACGCGCGCACCCGCCGCGGGACCGGGACCTACGTCCTCGCGGCCTACCACTGGCGGCTCGAGGAGTTCCTCGTCGACGAGCTCTACGTCGCGTTCCGCTACGGGCGCGCCGACCGCGACCAGCGGGTCAGCGAGACCCTCGACGTCGAGCGCTACCACGTCGGCCTGGGCTGGGTCCCCCACCCCGGCTTCCTCGCGAAGGTCGGCTACGAGTGGACGAAGGGACGCGGCGACCCCGGCCGCGTGGTCTACCTGGAGCTGGGCTTCTCCTTCTGAGTCAGCGGGCGACCTCGCTGCCGACCACCGACTCGACCTCGAGCAGTCGGCGCGCGCTCTGCACGCTGGCCAGCTCGAGGCTCGAGGGCAGCGCTCCCCCGAGCACGCCCGCGGCGGCGTCGAGGCCCATGCGCAGGCACGCGTCGGAGAACACGAAGCGGAAGCCCCCTTGCCGGCCGAAGCTGCGCAGGTTCTCGCAGCGGTCGACGAGGGCCAGGGCCGCCTCCCGGCGCGCGGCCGTGTGGCGCAGGTGCACCGGGTAGGCCTCGGGGGCGCGCACCGAGAACGCGAAGCGCACCTCGCTCCGCGTTACGCCGACGTCGAGCGCTTCGAGCTCGTCCCACAGGCGCTCGAGCAGCCCCGCGTCGTCGGCGAGGTCGATCGCGTCGCCGGGCGCGTGCGGCACCTCGACCATCAGCGAGCTGACCCCCGGCGGGGCCATGAACGGGCTGCGCTTGTTGGGCTCCTGCAGGCGGCCCGCGCGGAACCGACGCTCTCCGACGTAGCGCCAGGTCACCGGGAGCACCTGCCCGCGGCTGAGCGCGAGGTTCAGGAAGCGCACCGGGCGGAAGCGAAAGCCCGCCGCCAGCTCTGCGCCCTCGGGGAGCCAGCCGAGCAAGTGCGAGAGCGGGGCCGTCGAGAGGACGTGCTCGGCCTCGACCCGCAGCGGCCCGCTCGGACCGGCGACCCTCACGGCGCGGACCCGCGCGCCGGAGCGCTCGAAGCCCAGGGCCGCGCAGCCGCGCCAGAGCTCCACGCCGCCCTCGGCGACCTCCTCGGCGATCCGGGTGAACAGCTGCCCCATGCCCAGTCGGGGGTAGAGGAAGGTCTTGGCGTAGGTCCGGGGCGGCCGCGCGCGCTGGCGCGGCAAGAGCCAGCGGATCACGTCCTTGAGGTCGAGCAAGGAGATCCGCTGGGTCGCCCACTCGGCGGAGAGCTCTGCGGGAGGCACCCCCCACACCTTCTCGGTGTAGGGCCCGAGGAAGAGCTCGTAGAGCGCGCGCCCGAAGCGGGCCGTGGCCCAGGCTTCGAAGGTGTCCGGCGGGGAGGGGTCGCGCCGCCAGCGCGCCTTGACGTAGCTCGCGAGCGCGCGGGCCGCGACGCGCGGGGGCAGGTTCGCGAGCAGGTCGCGCAGCTCGAGGGGGTAGCGGAAGCGACGCCCCAGCAGCGCGACCTCGCTCTTGCGCTCCGCAAGCAGGAGCTCGTCGCCCATGAGCCGAGTGACCCGATCGAGGAGCGGCCGGTCGGCGGTTATGAACCGGTGCCCGCCCATGTCGAAGCGGTAGCCCTCGCGAGCATGGGTCCGGCACAGTCCGCCGACCTCTGGCTCGCGCTCGAGCACGACCACCCGCGCCCCCGAGCCAGCCAGCGCCCACGCTGCGCCGAGCCCCGCGGGCCCCGCGCCGAGGATCACCACGTCGGCGCGGCAGTCCCGGGCTTGGTTCACGCGCTGCCCGTCCGCTTGCGCGAGGCGATCTGGTCGGAGATCTCGAAGGCCTTGATCTTGTTGTAGAGCGTCTTGAGTGAGATCCCGAGCACGTCGGCCGCGGCGGGCTTGTCGCCCGGGTAGCGCTCGAGGGCCAGGCGCACCAGGCGCTCTTCGGCTTCACGGATCGTGATCAGCGGCATGGTCCCCCCCGCGGCGCTCCCCCCGCGCAGGCGCGCCTGGACCTCGTGCACGCCGACCTCGGGCCCTTCGCTGAGGATACACAGGCGCTCGGTCACCGCGCGCAGTTCGCGCACGTTGCCTGGCCAGGGGTAGGCCCGCAGGGCGTCGAGGGCCTCGGGGCTGAAGCGCCGCGGGGGGCGCCCCTTGGCCTCGAGCTCGCGCAGGAAGCGCGCCACGAGGCGGTCGACGTCCCCGGGGCGGTCGCGCAGGGCGGGGAGCTTGAGCCGGATCGTGTCGAGGCGGTAGAGCAGGTCTTCGCGGAAGGCGTGCTCCTCGACGGCGCGGTCGATGTCGACGTTGGTCGCGGCGACGACCCGCACCGTGACCTGGATCGGCTCGAGCGCGCCGACCCGCAGCACCTCCCCCGACTGCAAGAAGCGCAGCAGCTTGACCTGCACCTCGGGAGGAAGCTCGCCCAACTCGTCGAGGAACAGGGTCCCGCCGTCGGCGACCTCGACCAGCCCCAGCTTGCGCTTCTCGGCGCCCGTGAACGCGCCCCGCTCGTGGCCGAAGAGCGTGCTCTCGACGAGCGAGGGGGGGATCGCGCCGCAGTTGACGACCACGAAGGGCTTGTCGGCCACGCGGCTGAGCGCGTGCACGCGGCGCGCGATCAACTCCTTGCCGGTCCCGCTCTCGCCCACGATCAAGACCGGGGCGTCGGTGGGCGCGGCCTTCTCGAGGTCGCTCTTGATCTGGGCCATGCCGCGGCTCGCGCCCCACTCGATCGCCTCGAGGTCGCGCCCGCCGGTCAACGCGTCGGCGTGCAGGGCCAGGCGGCGCCGCTCGAGGGCCTTGAGCAGGAGCGCCTCGAGCTCGTCGAGGTCGCAGGGCTTCTGCTGGTAGTCGTAGGCTCCGAGGCGAATCGCCTCGATCGCGGTCGCCACGGAGCCGTGCCCGGTGAGCATGATCACCTCGGTCAACGGCCAGCGGGCCTTGATCTCGGGGAGCACCTCGAGCCCCGAGCGGTCGGGGAGCTTGAGGTCGAGCAGGACCAGGGGCACGTCCTGGGCGTCGAGCACGGCGAGGCCACCGGCTGCGTTCTCGGCGGTCAAGACGTTGTAGCCGACCTTGCCCAGCTCCTTGGCCAGGACCCGACGCAGGGTGGCTTCGTCGTCGACGATCAACACGGTCTTCATGTCGGCGCTCCAGGAGGCTCGAGGGGGAGGGTGATCGCGACGCAGGCCCCGCCCTCCGGTGAGTTGCTGAGCTCGATCCGCCCGCCGTGGTCGCGGACGACCGCGTAGGCAATCGCGAGGCCCAGCCCGGTCCCCTGACCGGCGGGCTTGCCGCTGTAGAACGGCTCGAGGCCATGGGCCAAGGCGTCGTCGCTGAACCCAGGGCCCTGATCGAGGCAGGTGAGCTGCACGCCGTCGGCGACCCGCGCCGCGCGCCAGGTCACGACGCTCCCCGCGGGGGTCGCGTCGAGGGCGTTGAGGGTCAGGTTCAGGGTCAACTGCCGCAGCCCGGCGGGGTCCGCGCGCAGGCTCAGCGGCTCGTGCTCCGCGACCTCGATCCGTTTGCCGTCTTGCCGGGCCCGCGGCGTGGCGAGCCGCACCGTGCCGGCGAGCAGCTCGCCGAGGTCGAGGGTCTCGGCCCCGCGCTCCGAGCCGCGGCTGAAGTCGAGCAGCCCGCGGGTGATCTCCTTCACCCGAAACGCCTCGTCGCGAATGATCTCGAGGTATTCGCGCCACTCGGTCTCGCGCTCGTTCGCGGGCTCCTTCAGGTCGCGCAGCAAACCCTGAGCGCA
Source organism: Planctomycetota bacterium (assembly GCA_020425635.1). Lineage (GTDB taxonomy): Bacteria > Planctomycetota > J058 > J058 > J058 > JAGQRJ01. The sequence goes on from JAGQRJ010000179.1 coordinate 4,579, forward strand.
GGTGGCGATCGAGGCCACCGGGTTGTTGACCTCGTGGGCGACGCCCGCGCCAAGCACGCCGACCGTGGCCAGGGTCTCGGCGCGCAGCAGCTGCCGCGTGCGGTCGGCGACCTGCTGCTCGAGGTCCGCGGAGAGCTCGGCCAGCCGGCGGTTCGCGTCGAGCACCGCGTCGGTCTGGGTGTGGATCGTGCGCTCGGCCTTCCGCACCCAGAGCCAGAGCGCGAGCATCAGCGCCACGAAGGCGACCGCGGTGTAGACGCCGGTGCGCCAGGTCGCGAGCTGGATCTCGGCGTCGATCCGGGTCGCGTCCTGGTAGACCTCGATCACGCCCGTCTGCTCGCCGGTCTCCTTCCCCGCCGCGTCGAGGGCGTAGACGGGGACGTAGGTCTCGAGCAAGGTCACCGAGCCCGGCCGCCCGCTGACGTCGAGCGGCGAGCCACGGTTCACGAGGAGCGAGGAGGTGTCGCCCCTCGCCGCCCGCTCGAAGTTGAGGTTGTCGCGCACCCGGGAGCCGCGGTGCTCGAGGTTCGTCGAGTAGCGAATGTTGCCCTCGAGGTCGAAGAAGTAGACGACCTGCACGTCGAACACGGCCACGTTCGCGCGGACCACCGCGTCGAGGGCCGCGAGCACCTCGGGCTGATCGAGGTCGACGTCTCCGCGAGCCTCGAGGGTCGGGAGAATGAACTCGCGGTGCACCTGGTGGTTCAGGTTCTTGGCCACGCGCTCGGCGAAGCTCTCGTATTCGGGGAGGATCTCGGCGCGAATGCTCGACGCCGTGACCCACACCAAGAACGCCGCCACCACGAAGGTGGTGAGCAGACCGGTCACCACGAAGTAGCGGGTGAGCGGAAAGGGGGCGACGAGCGACGGCGACACGGCAGGTCCTTGGGTCTCAGCCACGCTTGCAACCTCCGCGCCAGCGCAAAACTACAGCAGTTGTGACAGCCAAGTGTATGTCTTACAAACCGGCGCGCCCGCGGTCCCAGCGATAGAGCAGCGGCTCTGGCCCGCACACGGGCTCGAGCCGCTCGGCCCCGACCACCTCCGGGCTGATCAGGATCCACGCCGGCGGCGCGGGGTCCGCCGCGAGCAGCCGCGCGACGTGCTCGAGGTCTCGCGCGGGGCGCACGTCCAGCTCGGGCCGTCGCTCGCGCAGCGGCCGCGCGAGGAGCCCCGCGTAGAGGCGCGTCGCCAGCGGGTCGCAGCCCTCGAGCAGCGCGAGGACCTGATCGGCCGTCCTCCCGTGGGCCGCGCGTCGCGCGAAGTGCCGGACCCCTCCCGAGGCCAGGGTGCACACCGCCGCGGCCGCGGCCAGCCAGCGCAGCCGCGGCCGCACGCGCAGCCGCCCCAGGCCCTGCCCGGCGAGCAAGCCGCCGACGAGCACCAGGGGCAGCAGGTGCCGCGGGTGCGCCAGGTTCTGCACGAAGAGCGCGTAGAGCGCGTAGGGCAGCGCCGCCCACACCGCCGCGCGGCGCAGGTCGCGCGGCGCGCGCGCCATGAGCGCCAGGCAAACGAGGAG
>JAGQRJ010000180.1 GCA_020425635.1 Planctomycetota bacterium
GAAGGGCGCGGGGGCCGGCGGCGCGCCGAAGGGCGCCGGCGGCGCACCGAACGCGGGCGGCGCGGCCTGGGCTGGCACCCCGAAGGTGCCCTGGGCCGGGTGGGGCGCCGGGGGCTGCGTAACTTGATTGCGCCCGGCCGGAAACGCGGGCGCCGGCGGCGGGGCGTCGAAGGAGAAGGCGCGCAGCGCGTCCGCGCCCTGAGGCCGTGCCTGCCCCTGAGCCTGGGGAGCAGCCGCAGCGTCGCGGAACTCGATCACCACTTGACCGAACTGCAGCTGGTCGTTGGCGCTCAGGCGCTGGGTCCCACGGGTGCGCATCAGCTGCCCGTTGACCCGGGTCCCGTTGCTGGAGAGGTCGGTGACGTAGAAACCGTCGGGGCGACGCTCGACCCGACAGTGCTGACGGGAGCACTTCGGATCGAGGACCGGAATGTCGACCTCGTGCCCGCGCCCCAGCACGTACGCGTTGCGGGCGAGGGGGTAGACCTTTCCCCGATCGTTACCGTGGGTTACGACGAGCGAGGGGACACTCACGAGGCGGACTTGCGGGCTGGATCAACGGGCACGCGGTCGAGTGTACCGTTGGGGGGGCAGCTTTCCAAGCGGTGTCAATCTGGCAGCCCCCTGGACCGGGTTCATCGAAATGGCAGCGCCCCGACCATCCTTGCTTCCCACGCATTAATGACTTACGGTCTGCGTCCCCTGGTATGAGGATTGCTTTTGCCGGGGCCACACCAGCTCCCACGATCCCCGTGGGAATCCACACACCGTATGGAGGAACGAATGGCGAAGCAGCTCGCCTTCGACCAAGAGGCCCGCGAGGCCTTGCGCGCCGGGGTCCAAAAGTTGGCCCGCGCTGTGAAGGTCACCCTCGGCCCCCGCGGCCGTCACGCAGTCATCGACAAGAGCTGGGGCGGCCCTCGCGTCACCAAGGACGGCGTCAGCGTCGCCGAGGAGATCGAGCTCCAGGATCAATACGAGAACATCGGCGCCCAGCTGGTGAAGGTCGCCTCCTCGAAGACCTCCGACGACGCGGGCGACGGCACCACCACCGCCACCGTGCTCGCCGAGCAGATCTACCTGGAGGGCCTGAAGTCGATCGCCGCTGGCGCCGACCCCATGTCGATCAGCCGCGGGATCCTGCACGCCGCCGAGAAGGTCGCAGACTACCTCGGCGAGCAGGCCAAGAAGATCGAGAGCCACGAGCAGCGCCTGCAGATCGCGACCGTCGCGGCCAACCAGGACGCGGAGATCGGCGCCCACATCGCCGACGCCATGAAGCGCGTGGGCGAAGACGGGGTGATCACGATCGAAGAGGGCAAGACCTCCCAGACCGAGGTCGAGATCGTCGAGGGCATGAAGTTCGACCGCGGGTTCCTCTCGCCGCACTTCGTGACCAACCCCGACGCCGTCGAGTGCGTGCTCGAGAACGCCTACGTGCTGCTCTACGACCAAAAGCTCTCGTCGATCCGCAGCATGGTCCCGCTGCTCGAGGCCTCGCGCGAGTCCAAGCGCCCGCTGCTGGTGATCGCCGAGGACGTCGAGGGTGAGGTCCTCGCGACCCTCGTGGTCAACAAGCTCAAGGGCAACGTGCAGTCGTGCGCGGTCAAGGCCCCCGGCTACGGCGACCGCCGCAAGGCCATGCTCCAGGACCTCGCGATCCTGACGGGCGGCAAGGTGATCAGCAAGGACCTCGGGATCGAGCTCGAGAAGGTCAAGCTCGAGGACCTCGGCCAGGCCGCGCGGATCAAGATCGACAAGGACAGCACGATCGTGCTCGAGGGCAAGGGCAAGCCCGACTCGGTCAACGCCCGCTGCGAGCAGATCAAGCAGGAGATCGAGGACTCCGACAGCGACTACGACCGCGAGAAGCTGCGGGAGCGCCTGGCGCGCCTCTCCGGTGGGATCGCGCGGATCAACGTCGGCGCGGTGACCGAGGCCGAGCTCAAGGAGCGCAAGGCGCGCATGGACGACGCCCTCTCCGCGACCCAGGCCGCGGTCGAGACCGGGATCCTCCCTGGCGGCGGGATCGCGCTGCTGCGCTGCACCCCGGTCGCCGAGGCCGCCGTCGAGGGGCTCCAGGACGACGAGAAAACCGGCGCCCTGGCCCTCGCCCGCGCCCTGCGCGCTCCGCTGAACCAGATCGCGAAGAACGCGGGCGTGGAGGGCGAGGTGGTGATCCACCGCGTCCTGCGCGAGAGCAAGTTCTCCTACGGCTGGGACGCCCACCGCGAGGTCTACTGCGACCTGTTCGAGGCTGGGGTGATCGACCCCGCCAAGGTGACGCGCTCGGCGCTGCTCAACGCCGCGAGCGTCTCGAGCATGCTCCTCACCACCTCGTGCGCGATCGCCGAGCAAGAGGAAGAGCCCGACAACCCGGCCTGGGAAGAATAAGCAACCTTTCAAAACACTGCAGAGGCGGGGCACGGGCCCCGCGCACGGAGACCCAAATGAACGTTACCCCCCTCGACGACCGCGTCCTGGTGCTGCCGATCGAAGCCTCGACCACCACCGCTGGCGGGATCGTGCTCCCCGACAGCGCCAAGGAGAAGTCGCAACGCGGCGAGGTCATCTCGGTCGGCTCGGGCAAGCTGCTCGACAACGGCAAGCGCGCTGAGCTGGCCGTCAAGAAGGGTGACCGCGTCTTGTTCGGCAAGTACGCGGGCACCGAGATCAAGATCGACGGCAAGGAACACCAGATCATGCGCGAGAGCGAGATCCTCGCCGTCCTGGAGGAGAAGTAATGGCCAAGCAGCTCCTGTTCGACGACGAAGCGCGTCGCAAGATTCGTGACGGCTGCGCCAAGCTCGCGCGGACCGTCAAGGTGACCCTCGGCCCCACGGGGCGTCACGTGGTGCTGCAGAAGAGCTTCGGCAGCCCGACCGTCACCAAGGACGGCGTCTCGGTCGCCAAGGAGATCGAGCTCGAGGATCCCTTCGAGAACATGGGCGCGCGCATGGTCAACGAGGTCTCCTCGAAGACCAGCGACGTGGCCGGCGACGGGACCACCACCGCGACCGTGCTCGCCGAGGCGATCTTCACCGAGGGCCTCAAGGCCCTCGCCACCGGCGCGAACCCCATGCGCTTGCGCAGCGGGATCGAGAAGGCGGTGACCGCCTCGGTCGCGCGCTTCAAGGAGCTCTCGCGCGAGGTCAAGGACGACGAGCAGATCGCCCAGGTCGGCGCGATCTCCGCGAACCACGACCAGGAGATCGGCGACCTGCTGGCCCAGGCCATGAGCAAGGCCGGCAAGGACGGCGTGATCTCGGTCGAAGAGGCCCAGGGCATGGAGACCACCCTCGACGTGGTCGACGGCCTGCAGATCGACAAGGGCTTCCTCTCGCCGTATTTCATCAACACCCCGGCGACCATGACCTGCGAGCTCGAGGATCCCTACATCCTCCTGCACGAGAAGAAGATCTCGAACCTGCGCGACTTCCTCCCGCTGCTCGAAGGCGTGCTCCAGCAAGGTCGTCCGCTCCTGGTGGTGGCCGAGGACGTCGACGGTGAGGCCCTCGCCGCCCTGGTGATCAACCGCCTGCGGGGGTCGCTCAAGGTGTGCGCGGTCAAGGCGCCTGGCTTCGGCGAGCGCCGCAAGGCCATGCTCGAAGACATGGCGACGCTGACCGGCGGCACGGTGATCACCGAGGACGTCGGGGTCAAGCTCGAGAGCGCGACCCTCGACATGCTCGGCACCGCCAAGCGCGTGGTGATCGACAAGGACAACACCACGATCGTCGACGGCGGCGGCGACCACGCCGCGATCAAGACGCGCTGCGAGCAGATCAAGGTCCAGGCGGAGCAGTCCACCTCGGACTACGACCGCGAGAAGCTCGAAGAGCGCCTCGCGAAGCTCTCGGGCGGCGTCGCGGTGGTCAAGGTCGGCGCGGCCACCGAGACCGAGATGAAGGAGAAGAAGGCCCGGGTCGAGGACGCGCTCCACGCGACCCGCGCGGCCGTCGAAGAGGGGATCGTCCCGGGCGGCGGCGTCACGCCGCTGCGCGCGATCGCCTCGGTCGACGCGGTGATCAAGTCGCTCGACGACACCGACGAGCAGCTCGGCGCGCGGATCGTGCGCAAGGCCCTCGAGGCCCCGCTGCGTCAGATCGCCGAGAACACGGGCCGCAACGGCGGCGTGATCGTCGAGGAGGTCCTCGCCCTCGGAGACTCGTTCGGCTACGACGCGCTCAACAACGAGTTCGTCGACATGTTCGCGGCCGGGATCGTCGACCCCACCAAGGTCACGCGCTCGGCGCTCGAGAACGCGGCCAGCGTGGCTTCGTTGATGCTGACGACGGAGACGCTGATCACCGACCTGGACAAGGACAAGAAGGCGATCGAGGGCGCGATCCTCTAAATCGCCGGCCGGACCACAGCGCCAAGCAGCAGGGCGGCCGGCCACCACCGGCCGCCCTTTGCTTGGGAGAGGGCTTGGAGAGGCAGAAATGGCAGCTTCGGTGAGCAAACGCGACTACTACGAGGTCTTGGGCGTCGACAAGGACGCTGACGAGGGGGCGATCAAGAAGGCCTTCCGCCAGCAGGCGCTCAAATACCACCCCGACCGCAACCCGGACGACGCCGAGGCCGAGGCCAAGTTCAAGGAGGCCGCCGAGGCTTACGAGGTCCTCTCCGACGCGGAGAAGCGCGGGCGCTACGACCGCTACGGCCACGCCGGCGTCGAGGGCGCCTCCTTCGGAGGCGGGGGCTTCGAGAGCATCTTCGAGTCCTTCTCGGACCTCTTCGGCGGCGGCTTCGAGTCGTTCTTCGGCGGCGGACGTCGACGCAGTGCAGGGCCTCGCGGCGGCGCGAACCTGCGCGTCGAGCTGGCCCTCGACTTCCTCGAGGCCGCGCGGGGGGTCAAGAAGAGCCTGGTCTACAAGCGCCCCGAGCGCTGCGTGGAGTGCTCCGGAAGCGGCGTCGAGCCTGGGAAGTCGGCGGTGACCTGCGACACCTGCCGCGGCCACGGGCAGGTCGTGCAGCGCACGGGCTTCTTCCAGGTCCAGACCGCCTGCCCGACCTGCCGCGGCGCGGGCCAGGTGGTCGAGGACCCTTGCGCGGCGTGCCGCGGCGAGGGACGTCAGCTCCGCGAGCGTGAGGTCGAGGTCGACGTCCCCGCCGGCGTCGACGACGGCATGCGGATCCGGGTAGCCGGGCAGGGCGAGCCAGGCGAGCCAGGCGCCGCCGACGGCGACTTGCACGTGCTGATCCGCGTGCGCCCCCACGAGTTCTTCCACCGGCGCGACACCCACGTGATCCTCGAGGTCCCGATCTCTTACAGCCAGGCCGCCCTCGGCGCAGAGATCGACGTCCCCACGGTCGACGGCAAGGCCACGCTCAAGGTCAAGCGCGGCACGCAGAGCGGCGAGGTCTACACCCTGCGGGGCAAGGGGATCAAGAGCCCGACTGGCGGTCGCCGCGGCGACCAGCTGGTGCAGGTCTCGGTCGAGGTCCCGCGCAAACTCAACAAGCAGACCGAAGACCTCTTGCGCCAGCTCGCCGAGCTGGAGGAGCGCAACGTGACGCCCAAGCGCAAGTCGTTCTTCGACAAGATCAAGAGCTACTTCGAAGGGTAGGCCATGAACGAGCCGGCGAACGAGACGCCTCACCCCGAGGCAGAGGCACCCCAGGGCGACGGCGCCCCGGAGGCGAACGAGGGCGGCGGTCCCGACGTGGGCGGCCCCGACCAGATCGCGCAGGAGCGCGACGAGCTGATCGAGCGCCTGCAGCGCGTGAGCGCAGAGTTCGAGAACTATCAAAAGCGCGTCAAGCGCGATCGGCTCAAGTGGTCGGCCGACGCCGTGCGCGGCGTGCTCGAGTCCATGGTCCCGGTGCTGGACAACCTCGACTTCGCGATCGCGGCCTTCGACAAGGAGGGCAGCGACCTGCCCACCCTGCGCAAGGGCGTGAACATGGTCCGCGAGGAGTTGCTGCACCAGCTGGGCAACCGTGGGGTCAAGAAGCTCGAGGTCGACGAGGGCACCCCCTTCGACCCCGAGCTGCACCTCGCGATCAACGTGGTCGAGGAGGAGGGCCTGGAGCAGGAGGTGGTCAGCTTCTGTGCCCGCCCCGGCTACACGATCGACGACACCGTCGTGCGCCCGGCCCAGGTCGGGGTCAAGAAGCCCGCAGCGGTTTAGCCCGCACGTCTCACCACTCGCTCCGCTCGTGGATTCGAAGTGCGGCCAGGAGTGTTGTTCAAGACAGTGAGACCCGGCCTGCGGCCGGGCACACACTGTCGCTTGCGCCTCGCTCGCGGCGGCAGAGCCGCCGACTCGCTCCGGCGCAGCCCGCCTGCTTCGCAGGCGGCTACCCCGCAAGCTCACCACTTCGTGGTGAGCTTTGCGGGCTAGCCCGC